>NZ_JBGBPT010000018.1:0-87222 GCF_041106355.1 Streptomyces sp. BF23-19
AGCACCAGCCCTTATGGGGTCGGTGCGGGGCTTTTCTGCGTTCAGGACACGTGTGCGGTCTCCTGTAGGGTCAGGGGGCATCGAACGACCGATTTCTACAGTCACAGTGGAGGCCCCCGGGTGGAGGTCCAGGAGACTCGGGTTCAGACTGACCGAATTTTCACCATTCCGAACATCCTGAGCATGGCTCGCCTGGCCGGCGTGCCCCTGTTCTTGTGGCTGATCCTCGCGGAGTACGACGGGTGGGCTCTTGCCGTCCTCATGCTCAGCGGGATCAGCGACTACCTCGACGGGAAGCTCGCACGGCGCTGGAATCAGATCAGCAAGCTCGGCCGGCTGCTCGATCCCGCCGCCGACCGGCTCTACATCCTGTCGACCCTCTTCGGTCTGACTTATCGCGAGATCCTGCCGCTGTGGCTCACCGGAGCGTTGCTGGCGCGCGAGCTGATGTTGCTGGTCATGGTGTGGATCCTGCGCCGTCACGGATATCCGCCGCCGCAGGTCAACTTCCTCGGCAAGGCCGCCACCTTCAACCTGATGTACGCGTTTCCCTTGCTCCTGCTCAGTGACGGAAGCGGCTGGTTGGCCTGGTTGGCCGCAGTTTTCGGATGGGCGTTCGCCGTATGGGGTACAACCCTCTATTGGTGGGCAGGAATCCTTTACGTGGTTCAAGTCCGCCGTCTGGTGAAGGCTGACTCCACGGCCGATTGAGCCCGCCCGGCGCCGGATGACGCGGAGGAGTTGCGAAGTCACCGACCGAGACGGGTGAGGGTCGGTACGACTGTCGTCTCTCAAGGAGGACTCTTCCGACATGAAGGCCGTCGTGATGGCCGGTGGCGAGGGCACGCGTCTTCGCCCCATGACTTCGAGCATGCCCAAGCCGCTCCTGCCGGTGGCCAACCGGCCGATCATGGAGCATGTGCTCAGGCTGCTCAAGCGGCATGGGCTCAGCGAGACCGTGGTCACCGTGCAGTTCCTGGCGTCACTCGTCAAGAACTATTTCGGGGATGGCGAAGAGCTCGGAATGGAGCTCACCTATGCCCACGAGGAGAAGCCACTCGGCACTGCCGGCAGCGTGAAGAATGCCGAGGAGGCCCTGAAGGACGATGCCTTCGTCGTCATTTCCGGCGATGCGCTCACCGACTTCGACCTCACCGATCTGATCCGCTTCCACAAGGAGAAGGGCGCCCTCGTCACGGTGTGCCTGACCCGGGTGCCGAACCCACTGGAATTCGGCATCACGATCGTGGACGAGCAGGGCAAGGTCGAGCGGTTCCTGGAGAAGCCGACCTGGGGACAGGTCTTCTCGGACACCGTCAACACGGGCATCTACGTCATGGAGCCCGAGGTCTTCGACTACGTGGACCCGGATGTCTCCGTCGACTGGTCCGGCGATGTCTTCCCCCAGCTGATGAAGGAAGGCCGGCCCATCTACGGCTATGTCGCCGAGGGCTACTGGGAGGACGTCGGTACGCACGAGAGCTACCTCAAGGCGCAGGCCGACGTGCTCGAGGGCAAGGTTCAGATCGAGATGGACGGCTTCGAGATCTCCCCCGGGGTCTGGATCGCCGAAGGGGCCGAGGTGAGTCCCGACGCCGTGCTGCGCGGGCCGCTGTACATCGGGGACTACGCCAAGGTCGAGGCCGGCGCCGAGATCCGCGAGCACACCGTCATCGGGTCGAACGTCGTCGTCAAGGGCGGAGCCTTCCTGCACCGGGCCGTCGTCCACGACAACGTGTACATCGGGCCCCACAGCAATCTCCGCGGCTGCGTCATCGGCAAGAACACCGACATCATGCGGGCTGCGCGGATCGAGGACGGCGCCGTCATCGGTGACGAGTGCCTCATCGGTGAGGAATCGATCGTTCAGGGGAACGTGCGGGTCTACCCCTTCAAGACGATCGAGGCCGGCGCCTTCGTCAACGAGTCGGTGATCTGGGAGTCCCGCGGCCAGGCGCATCTGTTCGGGGCGCGTGGGGTCTCCGGAATCCTGAACGTGGAGATCACCCCCGAGGTGGTGGTCCGGCTCGCCGGCGCCTACGCCACGACCCTGAAGAAGGGGGCGACCGTCACCACGGCCCGTGACCACTCCCGAGGAGCCCGAGCGCTCAAGCGGGCCGTGATCTCGGCGCTCCAGGCCAGCGCCATCAACGTACGGGACCTGGAGAACGTACCGCTGCCGGTGGCGCGGCAGCAGACCGCGCGCGGCAGCGCCGGCGGGATCGTCCTACGGACCTCGCCGGGTGTGCCGGACTCCGTGGACATCATGTTCCTGGACGAGCGGGGAGCGGACCTCTCGCTCCAGGGGCAGCGCAAGCTGGACCGGGTGTACGCGCGCCAGGAGTACCGGCGGGCGTTCCCCGGAGAGATCGGAGACCTGCAGTTCCCGGGCAGTGTCTTCGACGCCTACACCGGCTCGCTGCTGCGGCGGGTGGACACCACCGGCATCGCCGATGCCGGGCTCAAGGTGGTCGTGGACGCCTCGAACGGAAGCGCCGGACTGGTTCTGCCCAGCTTGCTGGGTCGGCTCGGTGTGGACGCGCTGACGATCAATCCGGGGCTCGACGAGTCCCGGCCGACCGAGACCAGGGATTCCCGGCGGGCCGGGCTGGTGCGGCTGGGGGAGATCGTGGCCTCGGCGAGGGCCGCCTTCGGGGTGCGGTTCGACCCGGTGGGCGAGCGGATCTCGCTGGTGGACGAGCGCGGGCGGATCATCGAGGACGACCGGGCGCTGCTGGTGATGCTCGACCTGGTGGCCGCGGAGAAGCGCAGCGGCAAGGTCGCGCTGCCGGTGACCACGACGCGAGTGGCCGAGCAGGTGGCGGCCTACCACGGTACGCAGGTCGAGTGGACGACGACCTCGCCCGACGACCTGACCCGGGTGGGCCGGGCGGAGAACACCATCTTCGGTGGCGACGGCCAGGGCGGCTTCATCGTTCCCGAGTTCAGCAGTGTCTTCGACGGCTCGGCCGCGTTCGTCCAGCTGCTCGGGCTGGTGGCGCGTACGCAGCTCACGCTGAGCCAGATCGACGCACGGATTCCGCGGGCCCACGTGCTCAGGCGGGACGTGGCGACACCCTGGGCGGTGAAGGGGCTCGTCATGCGGCGGGTCGTGGAGGTGGCCGGAGACCGTCAGGTGGACACCACCGACGGGGTGCGGGTGGTCGAGGCCGACGGACGGTGGGCGCTGGTCCTGCCGGACCCGGCGGAAGCGGTCACCCACCTGTGGGCCGAGGGCCCCGACGACGGCACCGCACAGGCCCTCCTCGACGAGTGGGCGGGCGTGGTGGAGGGCGCCGGGCACTGAGGTGCCGGGCGTGCGATGACGTAGGGCGGACGTCCGGGGGCCGGGTACGGGAGTGCCGGCCCGGCCCACCGGATGGACGCATTGGGTGACTGCGCTGCCGACATGCGACGATGTGCGGCATGTCGCAGCCGCCCCACAACCGGACTCCGGCGTCGCCGGCCCCTGCGCGCCCGGACGCCTCCATGTCGCTGCTGACGCACGTGATGGACCACAGTCTCGACGAGGGCTACGCGGAGGCCGCGGCCCGGCGCGAGGCGGAGGGCACGGCGGGCCTGCCACGCACCCTCAAGGCGAAACTGGGGCTCGCCGCCGGGCTCGTCGTCACCGCCATGGTCGTCACGCTCGGTGCGGCCGAGGCACGGATAGCGGCGCCGGTGCTGGCCAAGGAGCGTCAGGAACTGATCGACCGGGTGGAGCGGGCGGACGACCGCACGCACGGCCTGGAGCGTGACATCGACCGCCTCAGGACCGATGTCGCGGCCCGCCAGCGCGCGGCGCTGAAGCAGCCCGGCGGGGGCCAGGGCGAGCTCGTGGCCCTGCTGGCGGGTGCCACGGAGGTCCGCGGGCCGGGGATCAAGCTGGTGGTGGACGACGCGAAGGGCGCCTCGTCGGGCGGCGGTGGCAAACCGCGCGAGAGCTCGGGCTTCTCGGACACCGGCCGGCTCCGTGACCGGGACATGCAGAAGATCGTCAACGGGCTGTGGCAGTCCGGGGCGGAGGCCATCTCCATCAACGGCCAGCGGCTGACCGAACTGTCGGCGATCAGGGCCGCGGGTGACGCGATACTGGTCGACAACAGGCCGCTGGTGCCGCCGTACGAAGTACTGGCGGTGGGGGACAAGAAGCGGCTCGGCACGGCCTTCCAGGACTCGGCGGACGGACAGTACCTGCACGTGCTGCAGGAGAGCTACGGGATCCGTTCCGCCCTGTCCCCGGCGGACGACCTGCGGCTGCCGGCCGCGTCGAGCCTGACCGTACGTACAGCTACACCGGCAGAGCAGCAGAAGGGTGCATCGTGATCGCGGTACTGGGCCTCTTGGCCGGAGTGGTGGCCGGACTTCTGGTCCGGCCCGAAGTGCCGGCCGTGGTGGAGCCATATCTGCCGATCGCCGTCGTGGCGGCGCTGGACGCGGTGTTCGGCGGCCTCCGCGCGATGCTGGACGGCATCTTCGTGGACAAGGTCTTCGTGGTGTCGTTCCTGTCGAACGTGGTCGTGGCCGCGCTGATCGTCTTCCTCGGTGACAAGCTCGGGGTCGGTTCGCAGCTGTCCACGGGTGTGGTCGTGGTCCTCGGCATCCGCATCTTCTCCAACGCCGCGGCCATCCGCCGGCACGTGTTCCGGGCGTGAGGCCGATGAGTACGAACGACAACCCGGAGGAGCCGGAGGGCACGGGCCGGCCGCCGGAGCCCCCGAAGTCCCCGGAGCCCCAGAAGTCTCCTGAGCCGCCGCAGTCCGCGCAGCCGCCGCAGACCCCGCAGCCGCCGCGGTCTTCGGAGCCCGGGCAGCCCCCGCAGCCCCCGCAGGCACCGGAGCCCTCGGAGGCTTCCGCGGAGGCGCCGGCGCAGCCCGAGGAGACCGGTCGGCAGCGGCTCGCGGCCGGGCTGTGGCCCCCGCGGGTGAGCCGGGCCCAACTGATCGTCGCGCTGCTCCTGTTCGTCCTGGGCCTCGGTCTGGCGATCCAGGTCCGGTCCAACAGCGACTCCAGCGCGCTGCGCGGGGCCCGCCAGGAGGACCTCGTGCGGATCCTCGACGAGCTCGACGGGCGGACCAAGCGCCTGGAGGACGAGAAGCAGCGACTGGAGGACCAGCGCAAGGAGCTGGAGAGCAGCTCCGACCAGGCCGAGGAGGCTCGCAGACAGACCGTCGAGAAGGAACGCCAACTCGGCATCCTGGCCGGTACCGTGGCAGCCCAGGGGCCGGGCATCACGCTGAAGATCACGGATCCCACGGGTCAGGTGCAGTCCGACCAGCTGTTGGACACGCTGCAGGAGCTGCGGGCGGCCGGGGCGGAGGCGATCCAGATCAACGGGGTGCGCATCGTGGCAAGCTCGTACTTCTCGGACGAGGACGGCGGGGTCGCCATCGACGGTAAGAAGATCACACAACCCTATGAGTTCAAGGTGATCGGCAAGCCCCAGGATCTGGAGCCCGCGCTGAACATCCCCGGCGGTGTCGTCCAGACGCTGGAGAAGGAGCAGGCCACCGTCGCCGTCACACGGTCGGCGAAGATCGTTGTGGATGCCTTGCGGGCTGCGAAGCAGCCTGACTACGCTCGGTCGTCATCGTCATGATGCGGAGTGAAGAGTGGAGCGGCCCACGCGGGCGGACGCCTGCGGGGGGTCGGCGCACCGAAGTCGCGGTGCGTGGTGGAAACTGTCTGGTGGTTACGGACGTTGTGAGAATGTCCGGGTCGGCAGGTGTCTGCATTCGGAGTTCGTCCTGCCCCACGGGCGGGTCTATTTCGGTCAAGGGGAATCGCCCGTGAAGTTGTTTGAGAAGTTGTTCGGCAAGAAGAACCGCGAGGAAGGCGGCGCGGCACGGCACCGCGCCGGGCAGGGGGACGTGGAAGGGCAGGGCGACCGGCCGCTCTTCCGCGACGAAGTCGCCGGCGCGGGTGATGTTCCGGGTGCCCCCGGCGCGTCGTCTGTTGACCCTGCTGGTACCGGACGCATAGGTTTCGGTGAACCATCAACCTCAAGTGCGGGTGGAGGGTTTACCCCCGACCCGTATGCCACCAATGCATCCGCGGGGTACCCGCGGCGCGAGGAGCCGTCCATGTCGGCCGAGCAGATTTGCAGCAGGTGCGGACACCGCAGCGATGCGGCCAGTCGGTTCTGCTCGAACTGCGGTGCGCCGCTGCGGGCGGGTCTGACGCCGGAGCGTGCCTCGGAGACCACGTCCACGATCTCGATCTCGGGCCTCGAGGCCTACGAGGCCGAGGTGTCGGGACAACCGCACGTGTCGTCCTCCTCGCTGTCCCCCGAGGCCCAGGCCGCGGTGGAAGCGCTGCCCCCCGGTTCCGCTCTGCTCATCGTGCGGCGCGGCCCCAACTCCGGGAGTCGTTTCCTGCTGGACGGTGAGCTGACCACGGCCGGCCGCCACCCGCAGAGCGACATCTTCCTGGACGACGTCACCGTCTCCCGGCGCCATGTCGAATTCCGCCGGAGCCAGGAGGGCGGCTTCACCGTCGCCGATGTCGGCAGCCTCAACGGCACGTACGTGAACCGTGAACCGATCGACTCCGTCGCTCTGCAGAACGGCGACGAGGTGCAGATCGGCAAGTACCGGCTGGTCTTCTACGCGAGCCTGCGGGGCATCTGACCCTTTTAGGGAAGGTTCCATGCTGCGTACCCCGACCGGCGGTGCCCCGCGAAGTGGCACCGCCGGCACCGCCGGCCCGGCCGGGCGGCTGGTGAGCATCGGCACGGTGCTCACCACGCTGCGTGACGAGTTTCCCGAAGTCACCATCTCGAAGATCCGTTTCCTGGAGGCGGAGGGACTCGTCGAGCCCCGACGCACACCTTCGGGATACCGCAAGTTCAGCACCGAGGACGTGGAGCGGCTCGCGCGCATCCTGCGTCTGCAGCGCGACCACTACCTGCCGCTGAAGGTCATCCGTGAGCAGCTCGACGCGCTCGCCCGTGGGGAACAGATCCGCATCCCGGCGCCCACCGCGCACGGGGACTCCGCCGACCCGTCCGGACCGGCGGCCGTCTACGGCGAAGTGGGGCGGGAGCGCCCCACCGTGGCCCGGGTGGGCCGGGCTGAGCTCCTCGCGGCCGCCGGGGTGGACGAGGTGCAGCTGGTCGAGTGGGAGTCGTACGGGCTGCTCGCCGAGGGCGCGGACGGTGGATTCGACGCCGAAGCGGTCACCGTGGCCAGGCTGGTGGCCGACCTCGGCCGCTTCGGGCTGGAACCGCGGCACCTGCGAGCGATGAAGGCCGCCGCGGACCGCGAGGCGGGGCTGGTGGAGCAGGTCGTCGCACCGCTGCGCCGGCATCGCAACCCGCAGACCAGGGCTCACGCGGAGGCCACCTTGAAGGAGCTCGCGGGGCTCTCCGTACGGCTCCACGAGGCCCTCGTACAGACCGCTCTCGGGGTTCGGCTGCCCTGAGGTGGGGGGCCCGACTACCCAAACCTGCCGAGCAGGTCCTAGGGTTGCTGTGTGAACGAGCTCGACGTTGTGGGTGTCCGGGTGGAAATGCCCTCCAACCAACCGATCGTGCTCCTGCGTGAAGTGGGAGGCGACCGGTACCTCCCCATCTGGATCGGTCCAGGGGAGGCGACCGCCATTGCCTTCGCGCAGCAGGGGATGGCCCCTGCCCGACCGCTGACGCACGACCTGTTCAAGGACGTGCTGGAGGCGATCGGCGAGGAGCTCACCGAGGTCCGGATCACGGATCTGCGGGAGGGCGTCTTCTACGCGGAGCTCGTCTTCGCCAGCGGGGTCGAGGTGAGTGCGCGCCCTTCCGACGCCATAGCCCTCGCCCTGCGGACGGGGACGCCGATCTACGGCAGTGACGGCGTGCTGGACGACGCCGGAATCGCCATTCCGGACGAGCAGGAGGACGAGGTGGAGAAGTTCCGCGAGTTCCTCGACCAGATCTCGCCGGAGGACTTCGGTACCGGCCCGCAGTGAGATGTCGGCCGCGTCGTCCTCGGGGATCTTCAGCCCATTCGATTAGCCTTTCCCCGCAAAGGGATACGGGAAACCACTCTCAGGGTGATTATCACTCGGCGTGCCGAGTGTGGCGATCGTTGACGCACCCCTGGTGACTGCCTACCTTCAAGGTGGGCAGGTCAAGGACGGAGGGTCGGCGTGAGGATCACGGGCGACGGTACGACCGGGGGCACCCCCGCACGGAGTGAGGCTGGGCCGTACCCGCTGCACGGCGGTGCGGTCGGTTCCGCGCGCCGTCAGCCGGAGTCGACGCCGGTCGGACCGGTGAGCGGTGACCCGGAGCCCGAGCAGATCGGCTACCGCGGGCCGACGGCGTGCGCCGCGGCCGGCATCACCTACCGACAGCTCGACTACTGGGCCCGGACCGGGCTGGTGGAGCCCAGCGTGCGGGCCGTCTACGGGACGGGGACGCAGCGGCTCTACAGCTTCCGCGACGTCGTGGTCCTCAAGATCGTCAAGCGCTTCCTGGACACCGGGGTGGCGCTGCAGAACATCCGCACGGCGGTCCAGCACCTGCAGGACCGCGAGTTCTCGGACCTCGAACGGATGACGCTGATGAGCGACGGCGCCACCGTGTACGAGTGCACCTCGCCGGACCAGGTCGTGAGCCTGCTCCAGGGCGGGCAGGGCATCTTCGGCATCGCCGTGGGCGTGGTGTGGAGCGACGTCGAGAGCGCGCTGGCACAGCTGCACGGGGAGCGGGTGGACACCGGCGAGACCCTGGTCCGGCACAACCCGACGGACGAGCTGGCCGCCCGCCGCAACCGGGCCGTGTGACCCGAGCCGAGGCGTTGTCAGTGGCGTAGGGCAGCATCGGGCTGTGAGAGCCGCGCCGACCATCCTGCATCTGGACATGGATGCCTTCTACGCCTCCGTGGAGCAGGCGTCGAAGCCGAGCCTGCGGGGCAAAGCGGTCATCGTCGGCGGCCTCGGGCCACGTGGGGTCGTCGCCACGGCCTCGTACGAGGCCAGGCGCTTCGGGGTGCACTCCGCGATGCCGATGGGGCAGGCGCGGCGGCTCTGCCCGAACGGCGCGTACCTGATCCCCCGCTTCAGTCTCTACCGGCAGGTCAGCGACGTGGTGATGGCCCTGTTGCGCGAGCTGTCGCCCCTGGTGGAGCCGCTGAGCCTGGACGAGGCCTTCGTGGACCTGGAGGCGGGCGGGGTGGCCTTCGACTCGCGCGGCGCGCGGGAGACGGGGGAGCGGCTGCGGGCGGACATCCGGGCCGCCACAGGGCTCAGCGGGTCGGTGGGCCTGGCCGGGTCCAAGATGCTGGCCAAGGTGGCCTCCGAGGAGGCCAAGCCGGCCGGGCTGCTGCTGATCGAGCCGGGGACGGAGCGAGAGCTGCTCGCGCCGATGTCGGTACGGACCCTGCCCGGGGTGGGGCCGGCCACGGGCGAGCACCTGCGCCGGGCCGGGATCACCACGGTGGGGGAGCTGGCGGAGGCCGGGGAGGACGAGCTGGTCCGGATGGTCGGCCGCTCGGCCGGTGCCGGGCTGTACCGGATGGCGCTCGGACTGGACGACCGGCCGGTGGTCGCGGAGCGGGACGCGAAGTCGGTGTCGGTCGAGGACACCTTCGACGTGGATTTGCACGACCGGGTCAGGATCCGCGGCGAGGTGCAGCGGCTCGCCGACCGGTGCGTGCGGCGGCTGCGGGATTCGGGGCACTCAGGACGCACCATCGTGCTCAAGGTGCGCCGGTACGACTTCTCCACGCTGACCCGGTCCGAGACCCTGCGGGGGCCCACGGACGACCCGGCGGTGGTGCGGGAGGCGGCGGCGCGGCTTTTGGAGGGTGTGGACACCACGGGCGGGGTGCGACTGCTGGGGGTCGGGGTGAGCGGCCTGGCGGACTACACGCAGGAGGACCTGTTCGCGCAGTCGCTCGCCGCTGAGCCGGACGGGGCGGACGGGACGGGCGGGGCCGATGTGGCCGACAGGACGGGCAGGACGGGCAGGACGGACGGGGCCGGAGAGGGAGCTGTGGCGGCCGGTGCGGCCGAGGTGGAGGCCGAGGGTCCCCACGGGGCCGCGGAGCCGCCCGGGGAGCCGGAGCAGGCCCCCGAAAGGCGCTGGACGGCCGGGAGCGACGTACGGCATGCCGTGTACGGGCCCGGATGGGTGCAGGGCAGCGGGGTCGGGCGGGTGACCGTGCGATTCGAGCAGCCCGGATCGGAGCCCGGCCGGGTGCGAACCTTCCGGGTGGACGACCCCGAGCTGGAGCCGTCCGATCCGCTGCCGCTGGTGGGGGACGGACCCGAGGGAAAGCCCTGAGGGACGGACCCGAGGGAAAGCCTTGAGGGACAGCCTTGTGGGAGGGCCCGGCTCCGCTCAGCTCTCGTCACCCGCCAGGCGGCCGAAGTCGCGGTTGAAGTCCGTCGGCAGGGTCGTGTCCAGTCCGTAGTGGTGGTAGAGCTGCAACTCCTGTTCCGGGGAGAGGTGGCGCCCGACACCGAAGTCCGGGGCGTCCCTGATCAGGGCGCGTTCGAAGGGCACCCGCAGGGTGTCGCCCACCAGCTCGCTCGGCTCCAGAGGAACGAACGCGTCCCGGCTGAAGAGCCCCGTCCGGACCGCGGCCCATTCCGGGACGCCCGTGGCATCGTCGAGGTAGACCTCGTCGATCGTGCCGATCTTGGTGCCGTTGCGGTCGAACGCCTTGCGGCCGATCAGGCTGCGCGGATCGATGTCGGTCTGCACGGTCCCTCCAAAAGGTCGCAACTGCTCCGTAATGACTACAGAAGTGCATATTCGCAGCGGAGGCCACTCGGGGAGGGTCCAGATCCTCGCTGGTACGCTGGTGAACGGCTGTCGACCCTGTGCGGGAGAGTCCTCCGAGTGAACAAGACGGAGGCGCCGAAGGAGCAAATCCTCCCCGGAATCTCTCAGGCATACGTACCGCACGGACGAGGCCACTCTGGAAAGCAGGGCGGGTACCGGGCGCAGTGCCGGTCCCCCTCCTCACCGACGGTGAAAGCCGGATCCTCGGGAGACCCCCGTGACTCCGGTGAAACTCTCAGGTGCAGATGACAGAGGGGGAGGCCGTCCGGGTGCCCGCGCCGTGGTGCCCCTCGCAGGTCATACGACCAGGAGGCCTCCGTACATGACCGCCAACCGCATTCCGCTCTCCCAGCTGGAGCGAGGCATCCCCTTCGAACAGCGCCACATCGGCCCGGATGCCGAGGCGCAGGCGAAGATGCTCGCCCAGGTGGGCTATGGCTCCCTGGACGAACTGACCGCTGCCGCGGTCCCGGATGTGATCAAGACCGCCGAGGCGCTCGACCTGCCCGAGGCGCGTACCGAGGCCGAGGTGCTGGCCGAGCTGCGTTCGCTGGCCGACCGTAACCAGGTCCTCTCCCCGATGATCGGTCTCGGCTACTACGGGACCTTCACGCCGCCGGTGATCCTCCGCAACGTCATGGAGAACCCGGCCTGGTACACGGCGTACACGCCCTACCAGCCGGAGATCTCCCAGGGCCGCCTCGAGGCGCTCCTGAACTTCCAGACGGTCGTCGCCGAGCTGACCGGGCTGCCGACCTCGGGCGCCTCGCTGCTCGACGAGGGCACCGCGGCCGCCGAGGCCATGACCCTGGCCCGCCGCGTGGGCAAGTCCAAGGGCAACGTCTTCCTGGTGGACGCCGACGCGCTGCCGCAGACCATCGCCGTCATCGAGACCCGCGCCGAGCCGATCGGCATCGAGGTCGTCGTCGCCGACCTGTCCGCCGGTATCCCGGCCGAGGTCGCCGAGCGCGGCATCTACGGTGTCCTGGTCCAGTACCCGGGTGCCTCCGGTGCCGTCCGGGACATCAAGCCGGTCATCGACCAGGCCCACGAGCTCGGCGCCGTCGTCGCCGTCGCCGCGGACCTGCTCGCGCTGACCCTGCTGACCTCCCCGGGTTCGCTCGGCGCGGACATCGCCGTCGGCACCACCCAGCGCTTCGGCGTCCCGATGGGCTTCGGCGGACCGCACGCCGGCTACATGGCCGTCCAGGACAAGCACGCCCGCTCGCTGCCCGGCCGCCTCGTCGGCGTCTCCGTGGACGCGGACGGCAACAAGGCCTACCGCCTCGCGCTCCAGACCCGCGAGCAGCACATCCGCCGTGAGAAGGCCACCAGCAACATCTGTACCGCTCAGGTGCTGCTCGCCGTCATGGCCGGCATGTACGCCGTCTACCACGGCCCGGACGGCCTGCGGACGATCGCGAACCGCACCCACCGCTACGCCGCGCTGCTCGCCGCCGGTCTGACGGCCGGCGGGGTCGAGATCGTGCACGGCTCGTACTTCGACACCATCACCGCCCGCGTCCCGGGCCGTGCCGCCGAGGTCGTCGCCGCCGCCCGCGAGGGCGGGGTCAACCTGTTCCAGGTCGACGCCGACCTCGTCTCGGTCGCCTGCGACGAGACCACCCTGCGCGCCGACATCGAGGCCGTCTGGGCCGCCTTCGGCGTCACCGCCGAGATCGAGGCGCTCGACGAGACCACGGCCGACACGCTGCCCGAGGGCCTGCTGCGCTCGGACGCGTACCTGACGCACCCGGTCTTCCACCAGCACCGCTCCGAGACCGCGATGCTGCGCTACCTGCGCAAGCTCTCGGACAAGGACTACGCGCTGGACCGCGGCATGATCCCGCTGGGCTCCTGCACCATGAAGCTCAACGCGACCACCGAGATGGAGCCGGTGACCTGGCCCGAGTTCGGTCAGCTGCACCCCTTCGCGCCGGCGGAGCAGGCCGAGGGCTACCTCACGCTCATCAACGAGCTGGAGGAACGTCTCTGCGAGGTGACCGGCTACGACAAGGTCTCCATCCAGCCGAACGCCGGCTCCCAGGGTGAGCTCGCCGGTCTGCTGGCCGTCCGCGCCTACCACCGCGCGAACGGTGACGAGCAGCGCACCGTCTGCCTGATCCCGTCCTCCGCGCACGGCACCAACGCCGCCAGCGCCGTGATGGCCGGTATGAAGGTCGTCGTCGTCAAGACCGCCGACGACGGCGAGGTGGACGCGGCCGACCTGCGCGCCAAGATCGAGCAGCACCGCGACGAGCTCGCCGTGCTGATGATCACCTACCCCTCGACGCACGGTGTGTTCGAGGAGCACGTCGCCGACATCTGCGCCCAGGTGCACGAGGCCGGCGGCCAGGTCTACGTCGACGGCGCCAACCTGAACGCCCTGGTGGGCCTGGCCAAGCCGGGTCACTTCGGCGGCGACGTCTCGCACCTGAACCTGCACAAGACCTTCTGCATCCCGCACGGCGGCGGCGGTCCGGGCGTCGGCCCGGTCGGTGTCCGAGCGCACCTGGCCCCGTACCTGCCGAACCACCCGCTGCAGCCCGCCGCGGGACCGGAGACCGGCGTCGGCCCGATCTCGGCCGCTCCGTGGGGTTCGGCGGGCATCCTGCCGATCTCGTGGTCGTACGTGCGCCTGATGGGTGGCGAGGGCCTCAAGCGCGCCACCCAGGTGGCGGTGCTCGGTGCCAACTACATCGCCAAGCGCCTGGAGCCGCACTACCCGGTGCTCTACACCGGCCCGGGCAACCTGGTCGCGCACGAGTGCATCATCGACCTGCGGCCGCTGTCGAAGGCCACGGGCGTGAGCGTGGACGACATCGCCAAGCGTCTGATCGACTACGGCTTCCACGCGCCGACCATGTCCTTCCCGGTCGCCGGCACGCTGATGATCGAGCCGACGGAGTCCGAGGACCTCGCCGAGATCGACCGCTTCTGCGACGCGATGATCGCCATCCGCGGCGAGATCGAGCGGGTCGCGGGCGGCGAGTGGCCGGTGGACGACAACCCGCTGGCCAACTCCCCGCACACCGCGGCGGCGCTGGGCGGCGAGTGGAACCACCCGTACACCCGGGACGAGGCCGTCTTCCCGGGCGGGGTCACGGCCGCCGAGAAGTACTGGCCGCCGGTGCGCCGCATCGACGGTGCGTTCGGCGACCGCAACCTGGTGTGCTCCTGCCCGCCGCTTGACGAGTACGACGCCTGACATGAGTAAGGGGCCGGTCCGGGAGGAGTCTCCCGGACCGGCCCCTTCGTCGTTCTACCGGCGGCCGGACAGCTCGATCGCCTAGGCCGCCGCGAGCGGGCGGTGCGGGGCGATGATCTGGCCGTCCGGCAGCAGTTCACCGGTGTCCTCGAAGAGCAGGACGCCATTGCACAGCAGGCTCCAGCCCTGCTCCGGGTGGTTGGCCACCGGGCGTGCGGCCTCCCGGTCGGCGGATTCGGCTGACGGGCAGGCTGGCTGGTGCTGGCACATGGATGCGTTCTTTCGCTGCGGTGTGGTCTGTGTGCTACGGCTCGATGCGTGATTCATGGCCGTCCCCCTGGGTCATCCCCGCACCCGCGGGGAGCGTGTCATCAGTCTTCCCCCATGACAGCTGCTTCGCAGGTATTTCCCTGCAGCTGTCCTCACAGATTGATGACGCATCACTCGTGCGGGCGGTTCAGGCCAACTCCCCTGTCATTTCGGATGGTTCGCAAGTGGCCCGGAGGGACTAGGTCGAATGGGTGATTCGGGTCAGGCGGCTGGCGCGGCCAGGGAGGAGGGCGCCGCCGTCGGTGCCGGGGTCAGCCGACGGGTCAGTACGGGCAACAGCTCGGAGACCGGATGCGGCCGGTGCGCGGCGATGCCGGGCGGGGCCGGGGCGAGGGGCACCAGCAGGTCCTCGCCGGCCGGCAGCCCGGCGGCGGCGTCCGCACCCACCGCCCCGTGCAGCCACAGGGTCAGCATGTAGAGCTCCGGTACCGACAGCAGTCGTGGCTGGTAGCCGGTCGTGAGGGACTCCGCCTGGCGCAGGGCGCGTTCGGTGGCCGCGACGTAGGGGCCCTCGAAGAAATGGGAGAAGACCCAGCCGTCGGGAGTCAGCCGGGTGTCGGCCGCCGCGACGTAGCGGTCCCCGCTGCGGATCAGGAACCGCCAGCCCGTGAGCCGGGTACGCGGCGGCCTGCCGCCGGCCGCGAGGTTGGACATGCCCAACCGGTCGAGGACGTGGACCGGAAGGGGGAGTTCGGCGGTCAGCGGCCCCTGGATCGCACGCAGGGCCGGGGTGTGCGCCTCGTGGACGGCGGTGGGGGAACCGAGTGCCGCGAGGACGCTGCGCAGGGCGGGCGCGGGAGCCGGAGGGACATGCAGCGGCATGGTGGGTCGCCTCTCACTTGGGAGACCGGTGGAACGGGGGCAGGTGCGGACTCGCATTCTGGGGCCAGAGGGGGGCCGAGGGGCAATGGCCGCGCGCCAACTCTCTGCCTCGTTTGCGGAGTTTATACGACATGTGTTCACACAGTGTTTCGGCTAGCTGTCCCGCCTATTGCCGGCAAGGCGCTAACCGGACCCGCTGACATGGCATTCATGCCGGATGCACGCGAACATGTCGCGCTGACCTCGGAGGTTACCGGACGGGGGCTCGGCTGGAAAGCGTCGGTTATCCGAACAAGGCAAAGTCGGGGCGGAATTTGCATAGCGCGACTTGCCAGGTGAATGTGCCGAAGCGCCCTTCGGCCAAACCGGCGCGCGCTCCTCGCCACGCACGCCCCTCGGGCGTTATGGATCACGCTGCCGGGGCATCATCGACCGTAACGCGCGCCTGGGTGTCACGGGCCAGGCCCACTCGAGGAGGGACGCTTCGATGGGGGAGAAGGTCGTGGCAGGCGGATTCGACCTGTCCGATCGGCAGCGGTATCGAAGGAAGCTCCACGAGTGTCTGGAGGGACTGGAGCGGCTCCTGGCGGAGAAGAGGTTCGATCGCCCCAAGAACATGATGGGACTGGAGATCGAGCTGAATCTCGCGGGTGCCGACGGGATGCCGAGAATGGTGAATGCCCAGGTGCTGGAGCGGATTGCGAGCACCGATTTCCAGACCGAACTGGGAATGTTCAATCTGGAGGTGAACGTCCTTCCGCACCGGCTCGGCGGCCGGGTATTCGACCAGCTCGCCGAGGAACTCAGCGCCGGGCTCGGCTATGCCCACAGGCAGGCCGCGGAGATCGACGCCGGGGTGGTGATGATCGGCATTCTGCCGACGATCTCCCGCGCGGACCTGGTCACCGCGAACCTCTCGGCGGTGGACCGCTACTCGCTGCTCAACGAGCAGATCCTGATGATGCGCGGGGAGGACTTCACGCTCGACATCGACGGCGTCGAACGGCTGATCTGGACCTCCGGGTCGATCGTGCCGGAGGCCGCCTGCACTTCCGTACAACTGCATCTGCAGGTGACCCCGGCGCGGTTCTCGGCGGTGTGGAACGCGGCGCAGGCGGTGGCCGCGGTACAGATAGCCGTAGGCGCCAACTCGCCCTTCCTGTTCGGGCGTGAGTTGTGGCGGGAGTCGCGGCCGCCGCTGTTCACGCAGGCCACCGACACCAGGCCGCCCGAGCTCCAGGCGCAGGGCGTGCGGCCGCGCACCTGGTTCGGGGAGCGGTGGGTGGACTCGGCGTACGAGCTCTTCGCCGAGAACGTCCGCTACTTCCCCGCCCTGCTGCCGATATGCGACGAGGAGGACCCCCTGCGGGTGCTGGCCGAGGGCGGGGTGCCGGGGTTGCAGGAGCTGGTCCTGCACAACGGCACCGTCTACCGGTGGAACCGGCCCGTGTACGGGGTCGCCGACGGGGTGCCGCACCTGCGGGTGGAGAATCGGGTGCTGCCGGCCGGGCCCACCGTCGCCGACGTCGTCGCCAACGCCGCCTTCTACTACGGGCTCGTACGCACCCTCGCGGACGAACCGCGACCGGTGTGGACCCGGCTGCCCTTCGCCGAGGCGGAGGCGAACTTCGACGCGGCCTGCCGGTACGGGATCGACGCGCGGCTGCGGTGGCCGCGCCGGGGCCGGGCCGGGGGGCTGGCGAGCGTGCCCGCCGTCCGGCTGGTCCTGGACGAGCTGCTGCCGATGGCGGCGGCGGGGCTGGACGCCTGGGGCATCGAGCCCGCGGACCGGGACCACTACCTCGGCATCATCGAGGAGCGCTGCCGGCGCCGGGTGAACGGGGCGACCTGGCAGGTGGACACCTACCACCGGGCGCTCGCCGCCGGACTGGAGCGGGACGAGGCGCTGGCGGCGACGACCCGGCGGTACACGGAGCTGATGCACAAGGGCGACCCGGTGCACACCTGGCCGGTGGGCTTGGCGGAGGAGGTGAGCGCCTCGGTGCCCGTCGCCCGCTGACCGGCCGCGCGCCCGAGACCGTCCCGCGATCCCCGTGATCCCGGTGATCCCCGTGATCCCGGTGATGGCCCCGCAGTGATCCACCCGGTCCGCCGAGGAGGCAGTATGGGGTGATCGCAACGGGATGGCAGGACGGAGTCGGGCGTGCGGACGGAGCCGGAGCCGGTGTTCTTGGAACTGGACGAGGACGGGCGGCGGAGCCTGCTGCGCACCGAGACGCTGCTCGTCCTCGCGCTGTCGCTGGGCGCGAGCGGGGTCTCGGCGCTGATCAGCTTCATCGGCTCGCTCACCAAGCCCGGCGGCCTCAAGGACCAGGCGGCCACGCTCAACGGCTCCTACGCCCCGGGCCGGCCCTGGCTGGACCTCGCCTGGCAGCTGTTCGGCATCGCGAGCGCCCTGGTGCCCGTACTGCTGGTGGCGCACCTGCTGACCCGTGAGGGCGCTCCCGGGCTGCGGGTACTGGGCTTCGACCGCACCCGCCCCTGGTGGGACCTGGGCCGGGGTGCCCTCGTCGCGGCCGGGATCGGCAGCGCCGGGCTGGCCTTCTACCTGGGAGCCCGGGCCGGCGGTTTCAACCTCACGGTGGTGCCCGAGGCGCTGCCCGACGTGTGGTGGAAGTTCCCCGTACTGATCCTCTCCGCACTGCAGAACGCCGTCGTGGAGGAGATCATCGTGCTGGCCTACCTGCTGCGCCGGCTGGGCCAACTGGGGTGGTCGCCGATGGCCGCGCTGCTGGCCAGCTCGGTGCTGCGCGGCTCGTACCACCTCTACCAGGGCATCGGCGGCTTCATCGGCAACGTGGTGATGGGCGTCGTCTTCGTCCTCGCCTACCGGCGCTGGGGCAGGGTGGGACCGCTCGTCGTCGCGCACGCGCTCCTCGACCTCGTGGCCTTCGGCGGTTACGCCCTGCTCGCGGGCAAGGTGGGCTGGCTGCCGACACCGTGACCCGGCGCGGGGCCACCCGATCGGCCCTTCCGGGCGGTGGCGGGCGTCGGGGCGGTGCGACGCTGGAGGCGAGCAAGGAGGCGCGCCCGGTGGCTCTTCTGGACACCTTGGTACCGTTCGCGCCCTTCTTCGTGCCCGTGGTCACCGGCCTGGTGGGCGGCATCAGCCTCCTCATCCGCGACCGCCGCGAGGCGCGCAGCACGGACCACCACTACCGCAGGCGCCTGGAGAAGGCCCAGCTGGAGATCCAGTTCCTCTCGGGCTGGATCCAGGCCAAGCAGGCGGCGCCGACCGACTCCGTGCCGGAACCGGAGCCGGGGCGCTGGCTGGACGAGTGCTACGCGTCGGTGCGCCGGGCCAAGGCGGACACGGGCGGCCGCCACCGGACCGGGCCGGTCACCCTGCGGCGCCTGCTGCTGCTGGGGGAACTGAGCGGCCCGGCGAAGACCGTGCGGGTCGTCTACTGGATCTCCCTCGTCCTGTTCAACGCGGCGCTCGCGTGGTCGGTGAACGTGCTCATCGCCGGCGTACCCGGGTTCATCCATGAGGAAGGCGCCTCCGAGGCCGAGGAGATCGCCTCCTATCTGGGGCTGGCGGGCGTCCTCTTCGTCGTGTCGGCCGCCCTGTGGGGATGGACGGTGCACCTGGGCACGGCCGAGCCGACACAGGTCTACCGCAAGCGGATCGACTCGGCCGCCTGGGTGGAGCACGAGGAGAAGCGGCGGACCGCCGCCCGCGCGAAGGCCGATGCGAAGGCCGATGCGAAGGCACGGAGGGCGGCGCGGTCGAAGGGCGACGGGGGCGGGCACGCGGGCTGAGCCGACCCGGGCGGTCCCGCGTCCGTGCCCCCGGGTCACCCCGTCGGTCAGGCGGCGGGCGGCGACGCGAGAAGTTCGCCGTCGACGACGGTGACCGCCCGGCCGGTCAGCAGGGTGCGGTCGCCCGCCAGGGTCACCCGTACGAGACCGCGCCGCGCGCCGCCCTGGAGGCCGGTCAGCTCGGTGCGGCCCAGCCGCTCCGCCCAGAACGGGGCGAGTGCGGTGTGGGCGCTTCCGGTGACCGGGTCCTCGTCGATCCCGAAGGCGGGGAAGAAGCCGCGGGAGACGAAGTCGTACCCGAGGGAGGGATCCTCGGCGGGCGCGGTGACGATCACACCCCGCCGGGCGAATGCGCGCAGGGCCGCGTGGTCCGGCTCCAGCTCGCGGACGGTCTTCTCGTCGGCGAGCTCGACGACGAGGTCGCCGACGTGGGCGGGGGGGTCGGGCACGGAGAGGATCGGGGGGCCGCCGAGGGCGTGGTCCACGGCGGCCGGCGCCGGCACCGGGGTGAGCGAGGACGTCGGGAAGTCCATGGTGATCGTGCCGTCCTCGGCCGTCTCGGCGGTCAGGATGCCGCAGCGGGCGGAGAAACGGATCAGTCCCGTGGCGAGGCCGTTGGTGGCCAGTACGTGCGCGGTCGCGAGGGTGGCGTGGCCGCACATGTCGACCTCGGCGGCCGGGGTGAACCAGCGCAGCGCCCAGTCGGCGTCCCCGCCGGGCGGCAGGGGGTGGGCGAACGCGGTCTCGGAGAGGTTCATCTCGCAGGCGACCTGCTGGAGCCAGGCGTCCGTGGGGAACGCGGTGTCGAGGAGCAGGACTCCGGCGGGGTTCCCGTGGAAGGGACGGTCGGCGAAGGCGTCGACGATTCGGATGCGCATGTCCCGACGGTAGGACGGTTCCTTGATCGTCGACAAAGGCCAATCGGGGGTGACTGGCCCTGTCGGGTCAGGTCCGGCGGAGGGCCGGTGTCCCGAACTCCCGGCGTGTCACGGGTTCGTCGTGCCGAAGGGCTCGTCGTGCCGGCGTCGGCCGGCGGTGCCGTAGGACGATTCCGATGGGTTCCGATATATCGTTGACACATCGCGAGCCGTCGCCGATAGTGGAGGCATCGGACAACCGATGAACAGACGACAACGTGACGAAAGGAGCGCAGTCATGCGTTCACACGGACAGCACGGACACGACCACGGCCATGACCACGGACGGGGCCACGACCACTGCGGGCCCGATCGTCGGGAGGGTTTCATGGGGCGGCGCGCCGCCTTCGGCCCGTTCGGGCCGCCTTTCGGCGGAGGTCCCTTCGGTGGCCGCGGCGGACGCGGCGGACCGCGGGGCCGGGCCCGGCGCGGCGATGTGCGCGCCTCGATCCTGGCGCTGCTCGCCGACCGGCCGATGCACGGCTACGAGATGATCCAGGAGATCGGCGAGCGCAGTGGCGGGGCCTGGAAGCCCAGCCCGGGTTCGGTCTACCCGACCCTGCAGCTGCTCGAGGACGAGGGGCTCATCACGAGTGCGAGCGAGGGCGGCAAGAAGCTGTTCACGCTCACCGAGGCGGGCCGCACCGAGGCCGAGTCGGGTCCGGACGCCCCCTGGGCGGATGCCGGGCGCGGCTTCGACTTCGAGGCGATGCAGGAGGTCCGGACGGCCGGCGTCGGCCTGATGGAAGCCTTCGGGCAGGTCTTCAAGACCGGCTCCCCGCAGCAGCGGGAGAAGGCGCTCGGCGTCATCAACGACGCCCGTAAGAAGCTCTACCTGATCCTGGCCGACGAGCACTGAGCCCGACCGGCCCCGGCGTGCCACGGCACGCCAAGGCGCGCCCCGCGAGACGAACTCGCGGGGCGCGCCTTCCTGTGCGGCGGGGGCGATCCGGCCGTCAGACGACCAGGCCGGCCAGCTTGCGCAGCGACTCGTTCAGCGCTGCGGTGGCCGAGTCCTTGAGCTTGCCCGCCATCAGGGAGACGGCGGCCCCGGTGAACTCGCCGTCGATGCGGACCGTGGTGGCCTCGCCGTCCGGGATCAGGGTGTACCGGGTGAGGACCGCCACGCCCATCGGGCCCTTGCCGGTGATGGCGAAGAGGCGCTCGGCCTCCAGCTCCGAGACGGTCCAGACGACCTCGGCGGGGAAGCCCATCATCTTCATGTTCTCCGCGAAGGTGGCGCCCACCGCGAGGGTCTCGGGTCCGCCCTTGGGGAAGTTCGTGTGGGTCATGCTCCACTTCCCGTACGCGTCCCAGTCCGTCAGCTGGGACCAGAGCTGCGCGGCGGACGCCTCGATGCGTGATTCCGCGGTGACTTCAGCCATGCGACCACCCCTTCTCGTCGGGTACGTGCGGCGGAAGGTAGCCCCGGCGGGCGGAACATTCAATACTGACGACCTGTCAGATATGGCCGGGGTCGACGAGCCGTGATCTCGACTCCGTCTCAACAGGTGTCATCCCGGTGACGGTCCTGACCCGCCCTGTCATGATGGCTGGATGCAAGCGTCAGGGAGAAATGCCGGACTGGGCCTGGCCCTCGTCTCGGCGTTCGCGTTCGGTGGTTCCGGAGTGGCGGCGAAGCCGCTGATCGAGGCGGGTCTGGATCCCCTCCACATGGTCTGGCTCAGGGTGGCCGGGGCGGCGCTCGTGCTGTCCCCGCTGGCCTGGCGCCACCGTGGCCTCGTGCTGCGCAGGCCCGCGCTGCTCGCGGGCTTCGGGCTGATCGCCGTCGCGGGTGTGCAGGCCTTCTACTTCGCCTCCCTGTCGCGCATTCCCGTCGGCGTGGCCCTGCTGCTGGAGTACCTGGGGCCGGCGCTGCTGCTCGGCTACATCCGCTTCGTGCAGCGCAAGCCCGTGACGCGCGGGGCCGCCGCCGGCGCGGCCGTGGCCGTCGTCGGCCTGGCCTGCGTGGTCGAGATCTGGGCCGGGCTGAGCCTGGACCTGCTCGGAGTGCTCTTCGGCCTCGCCGCCGCCTGCTGCCAGGCCTTCTATTTCGTCTTCGCCGACCAAGGAGCCGACGGGGAGGACGCGCCCGACCCGCTCGGGGTGATCGCGTACGGCATGCTCGTCGGCGCCCTCGTGATGACCGTGATCGCCCGGCCCTGGGAGATCGACTGGCAGGTGCTGGGCGGCGAGGCCTCCGTGGGCGGCACGATGGTGCCCGCGCCGGTGCTGCTCGCCTGGGTGGTGCTGATCGCGACCGTCTTCGCCTACCTGACCGGTGTGGTCTCGGTGCGCCGGCTCTCGCCCCAGGTCGCGGGCGTCGTGGCCTTCCTGGAGGCGGTCGTCGCCACGGTGTTCGCCTGGATCCTGCTCGGCGAGCACCTCTCCACCTGGCAGATCGTCGGCGGCGGTCTGGTGCTCGGTGGCGCCTTCATCGCGCAGTCCTCCCGACCGACCCCGCCCGTGCCGGTCCTGGCCGACCCGGCCGCGGCCGATCAGGCCGTACCGGCCCGGGAGACGACCCCGGTCGGCAAGGGATAGGGTGGCCGACATGTATTCGACCGTGCTTTCGCCGCCCACCGCCTAGCGCGGGCGGCGCCACCACAACAGGTACCCGGCCCGGGACGCCCCTGGGCGGGTCCGTGCTGCTCGCGAAGCGATGACCTGCTTCTTTCATCCTTCACGCATGCGCGGAGACTTCTGTGTCGAACCATTCGCCCGCTGCCGGGCGCAGTCTGCTGTACCTCGTCGTCGCCGGAGCCGCCTGGGGCACCGCCGGGGCGGCCGCCTCCCTCCTCTTCCTGGCCAGTGACCTCGGCCCGCTCGCCCTGTCCTTCTGGCGGTGCGCGGGCGGGCTCGTGGTGCTGCTCGGCGTGCTCGCCGTACGCGGGTCCAGGGCCGTCCCGGGGCGGGTGCGGCCCTCGGCGGCTTCGCTGATCGGGACCGGGCTCCTCTTCACCCTCTTCCAGGCCGCCTACTTCGCCGCCGTGCGGGAGACCGGGCTCGCGGTGGGCACCGTGGTCACCCTCGGCGCCGGGCCCGTGATCATCGCGCTGGGGGCCCGGTACTGGATGGGCGAGCGGCTCGGCCGCGGTGGCGTGACCGCCGTCGTGGGCGCCCTGGCCGGGCTCGCCGTACTGGTGCTGGGCAGCGGCGGCGGCGAGGTGCGGCCGCTCGGTGTCGGTTGGGCGCTGCTGTCGGCCGCCGGGTACGCGGGGATGACCCTGCGGGCCCGGTGGCTCGGGCAGCGCGGGGCGGGCGGGGACCCGCTGGTGACCACCGCCTGGTCGGTCGCGGTGGGCACGGTGTGCCTGTTGCCGCTCGCCGCGGTGGAGGGGCTGTTGCCGCACACCGCCGATCTCGGACGGGTGCTCTGGCTGCTGGTGTACGTCGCCACCGTGCCGACCGCGCTGGCGTACGCGCTCTACTTCACCGGCGCCGCCGCGGTACGGGCCGCGACCGTGTCGGTGATCATGCTGATCGAGCCGGTGAGCGCGGCGGTGATCGCCGTCCTGCTGCTCGGGGAGCGGCTGACCGGCGCCGTGGTGCTGGGCACCGTACTGCTGCTGACGGCGGTGGGCGCGCTGATCGTGGCGGAGGCCCGTCGGCCGGCGACGACCGCGCCCACCCCCGAGCGGCGCGCCCCTCAGAGCGCGCTGAGGTAGTTCGGGACGGCGGTGCCGGGAGCCAGGTCCGCGTCCGGCACCGGGGTTCCGTACGCCGGGGCCACCGGGACCACGCCCGCCCAGTGGGGCAGGTCCAGGTCCTCGGCGTCGTCGTTCACCGGGCCGCTGCGGATCTTGGCGGACACCTCGGAGAGGTCCACGCGGATCACCGCGGTGGCGGCGAGTTCCCTGGCGTTGGCGGGCCGGACGTCGGCGGAGCGGCCCGGGACGACGGCGTCGACCATGGCGTCCAGGGCGATCCGGCACTCGGCCTCGTCGGTGACCTGGTGGGCGGTGCCGTGGACGACCACCGAGCGGTAGTTGAGCGAGTGGTGGAACGCCGAGCGGGCCAGGACCAGTGCGTCGACGTGCGTCACCGTCACACAGACGGGCAGGCCCGGGTCCGTACGGCGGGCCGCGAGCAGCGGGCGGGAGCCGGTCGAGCCGTGCATGTACAGCGATTCGCCGACCCGGGCGAACAGCGTGGGCAGGACCACGGGTGCGCCGTCGCGGACGAAGCCGAGGTGGCAGATGTAGGCCGCGTCGAGTATCGAGTGCACCGTCTCGCGGTCGTAGCGCGCCCGGTCGCGGGAGCGGCTGGGAACGGTGAGGTCGGTGGGCTCGTAGCTTCCGGTCGACCCGGTTCCGTCGGTCCTCTGCGTGCTCGTCCCGGGCGTCTCCGTGGCAGGCGTGGCGGTCATGGTGCGAACTCCATTGCACTAGTGCATAATGTTGTTTGTGCTAGGAGAGTATCGGATCACAGGACGTCGTGCAGCTGATATCGCCGCGGGCGTGGAGACGGGCGTGGCATCGGGCGCGCTCCCACCGGGTTCACCGCTGCCGCCGATGCGGGAGCTGGCGGGCGATCTGGGGGTGAACCCCAACACCGTGGCCGCCGCCTACCGGACGCTGCGCGAGCGCGGGGTCATCGAGACCGACGGGCGGCGCGGCAGTCGGGTGCGGGCCCGCCCGTCGAGCACGCCGCGGGACGCATTGCGGATGGCGGTGCCCGAGGGCGTACGGGACCTCGCCGAGGGCAGTCCGGACGTGTCCCTGCTCCCCTCGCTGGAGGGGCCGCTCGCGGCGGCCGCCCGGCGGTACGCGCAGGCGCCGACCCTCTACGGGGCGGGCCCGGTCGCTCCGGAGCTCGCCGAACTGGCCCGGGCCGGCTTCGACGCGGACGGGGTGCCGCCGGGGCCGGTGGCGGTGACCTCGGGTGCGCTGGACGCGATCGAACGGGTGCTCGGCGCCCATCTGCGGCCGGGCGACGCGGTGGCGATCGAGGACCCGGGATGGGGCGGGGCACTGGACCTGGTCCCGGCGCTCGGCCTGCGCGTACTGCCGGTGGCCGTGGACGACGACGGGCCCCGCGGCGACGCGGTGGCCCGGGCGTTGGAGGCCGGGGCGCGGGCCTTGGTGGTGACCTCGCGGGCGCAGAACCCGACCGGGGCCGCGGTCGGCGCGGAGCGGGCGCGCCGGTTGCGGGCCCTGCTGGCGGACCACCCCGAGGTGCTGCTGATCGAGGACGACCACGGGAACGGGTTCGTCGACCTGCCGTTGCATCCGCTGGGCGGGGTGACCCGGCACTGGGTACTGGTGCGCTCCACGGCGAAGGCCTACGGGCCGGACCTGCGGCTCGCCGTGCTGACGGGCGACGCGGTCACGCTGGACCGGTTGCGGGGTCGGCAGCGGCTCGGGCCCGGCTGGGTGAGCCGGCTGCTGCAGTACGCGGTGGTGGAGCTGTGGACCTCGGGCGCGGTGGACACGGCGACGGTGGCCCGGTCGTACGCGGGGCGGCGGGACGCACTGGTCGAGGCCCTGCGGCAGCGGGGGGTCCGGGCGCACGGGCGCAGCGGCCTCAACGTCTGGGTGCCGGTGGTCGACGAGACGGTGGTGGTGACGCGGCTGCTCGCCGCCGGTTGGGCGGTGTCCGCCGGGGCGATCTTCCGGGTCGAGGCCGGGCCGGGGGTGCGGCTGACGGTGTCACAGCTGGCGGTCGACGAGGTGCCGGGCCTGGCCGACGCGGTGGCCGCGGCGGTCAGTGTCGGGGCGGCGGGGGTGCGCCACGAGTGACCGCGGCGGACCTCCTGGCCGGGTCAGGCGGGCCTACGGGCCCCGGGGCGGGTCTGGGTGAGGGCCGCGCCGGCCAGGACGATCGCGGCGCCGACCGGGGTGTTCCAGTGCAGCTGCTCGCCGAGCACCAGGACGCCCGCCGTGGTGGCGATGACCGGGATGAAATAGGTGACCATCTGGGCGGTGGTCGGGCCGACCTCCGTCACCAGCCCGTACTGCATCTGCAGGGCCATGCCCGTGCCGAGGGCGCCCAGCGCGATCACCGACAGGGTCGGCCAGAGCGGGAACGAGGTCGGCGCCGAGGTGAACACGGCGCTCACCAGCGCCAGCTGCAGCGTGGAGATCATGAGCTGCCCGCCGGTCAGGGCCACCGGGGAGCCGGGGGTCCCGGCCAGCGTGCGGCGGACGTAGATCCAGCCGATGGGGTAGCAGAGGGACGCCAGCAGGGCGAACGCGGTGCCCTTGGCGTCGACACCGGAGAAGCCCTGCCAGGCACCGAGCACGGTCAGGACGCCGAGGAAGCCCAGGCCCAGCCCGGCGAAGCGGCGGCGCGTCGGGCGGTCCTCGGACAGGGCGACCAGCGACAGCGCCATGCCCCACAGCGGCGAGGTGGCGTTGCAGATGCCGGCCAGGCTGGAGGGGATGCTCAGCTCCGCATATGCGAAGAGCGAGAACGGGGCGGTGTTGAGCAGGAGCGCCGCCACGGTCAGGTGGCCCCAGGTGCGCAGGCCCCGGGGGAGCGGCTCGCGGCGGACCAGCAGCACGGTCAGGAGGGCGAGCGCGCCGAACAGGACCCGGCCCAGTGCCACCTGGAAGGGCGCGTACGCCTCCGTGCCGACCTTGATCAGGAGGAAGCTGAAGCCCCAGATCACCGAGAGGATCGCGAACCGGACCCGCCAGTCCAGCAGGCCGCCCCGGCGCCGGCCGGTGGTGGGGGCGGCGGTGGTCGCGGTAGGGGAGACCGGGGAGGTGGATGCCGGCGAGGTGGCGGCGGCCGGGAGGGTCGGCCCGGGGGTGGTCGGTGCGCTCATGCCCCTTACTTTGCTCGTATCAACTTCGTAGGACAAGCGAAAGTTTCTCGGGGTGACGCCGTAGCATTGCTTACATGTTGAACCTGGAGCGCCTGCGCACCCTGGACGCCCTCGCCCGCCACGGCTCGGTCAGCGGCGCGGCCGACGGCCTCCACGTCACCACGTCCGCCGTGTCCCAGCAGCTGGCCAAGTTGGAGCGCGAGGTCGGACAGCCGCTGCTGGCCAGGAACGGACGCGGGGTCCGGCTCACCGACGCCGGGCGGCTGCTCGCCGACCACGCTGCCCGGATCATCTCCCAGGTGGAACTCGCCCAGGCCGACGTCGAGGCCCAGCGGGGCTGCGCCGTGGGCGAGTTGCGGATCGGCGCCTTCCCGACCGCCATGCGCGGGCTGCTGCCCCAGGCCCTGGCCGCACTGCGGGCCGGGCATCCGGAGCTGCGGGTCCGGGTGCGCGAACAGGAGCCCGAGGAGAGCATGGCGGCCGTCGTGCGCGGGGACCTCGACCTGGCCCTGGCGATCGACTGGAACAACAAGCGGATGCCGGTGCCCGCCGAGCTGACCCGGACCCACCTGCTGGACGACACCGTCGACATCGCGGTCCCGGCCGGCCACCGGCTGGCCGACCGGACCGGGAGCCCCGGCGCGGCCGGGATCTCCCTCGCCGAATTCGGCGACGACGACTGGATCTCCTGGAACGAGGGGCAGTTCTGCCACGAGTGGCTGGTCTTCACCCTGCGCGGTACGGGCATCGAGCCGCGCATCGCCCACATCGCCGAGGAGCACCACACCCAGCTGGCCTTCGTGGAGGCCGGACTCGGCGTGTGCGTGGCGCCGAAACTGGGCCGCGGCCCGGTGCCGCCGGGCGTGCGACTGCTGCCGGTGTGCGACAGCGTACGCCGCCACGTGTACGCCGTCTGGCGCGCGGACGCCGACCGCCGGCCCTCCATCCGGGCCGCGGTCGACAGCCTTCGGCAGGCGGCCGCCGACCTCCACCGAGGGCGCTGACGGTGTCCGCTACAGCTTGCGGAAGTCCCAGGAGACCACCGACTCCGGCGTGAGGCGGATCCAGGCGTGCCGCCCGTCGTACGGCATCTCCTCGATGCCGAAGTTCTTGACCGGGAAGATCCGCTCGGCCTCCGCGAGCTCGGGGCAGGGCTCGCCGGTCCGCGGGGCCTCACCCACGAAGACGGCGCTGCCGGACAGTTCCACCCCGCGCAGTTCGTCGTACGACTCGCCGGAATCCACCACCACCGAGATCCTCGGATCCTTGCTCAGGTCGGACCAGCGGCGGCTGCGCGTGATCGAGTACAGCCACAGCGAGCTGCCGTCCCACGCGAACCACAGGGCGCCCACGTGCGGGCGCCCGTCGGGGGAGACCGTCGCGACCCGGCAGGTCTTCTGCTCGCGCAGGAAGACGTCCACTTCCTCGTCGCTCATCATGATGCGCCGGCCCCGCCGCTGCGAGGTTCCGGTTCGTGCCCCGTCCACGTCCATCCGTCCTGCACCCCTTCACATCTGACTGTGTGTCAGGAATCATGAGGGCTC
This sequence comes from Streptomyces sp. BF23-19, assembly GCF_041106355.1. Classification (NCBI taxonomy): domain Bacteria; kingdom Bacillati; phylum Actinomycetota; class Actinomycetes; order Kitasatosporales; family Streptomycetaceae; genus Streptomyces; species Streptomyces sp. BF23-19. Next base: position 28,148 of record NZ_JBGBPT010000018.1, read on the forward strand.
TTCCGTCGCCACGCCAGGGGGAGCCATGCCCGATCTCGATCCCGCCACCACCGCGCTGCTCACCGTCGAGTGCCAGAACGGGGTCGTGGGCGAGGAGAGCGCGCTGCCCGAGCTCGCCGAGGAGGCCCAGGACTCGGGGATGCTGGAGCGGGTGGCCGCGCTGGTCGACGCCGCGCGCGGGGCCGGCGTACAGGTGCTGCACGCGGTCGCCGAACGGCGGCCCGACGGGCTCGGCGCGAACACCAACGCCCGGCTGTTCCGGGCCGCGGGGCGGCTGCCCGTGCGCCAACTGACCGGGAGCCGGGCCGTGGAGGTCGCCGCGCCCATCGTGGTCGCCGAGCAGGACTTGGTGGTGCGCCGGCTGCACGGGCTCTCCCCGATGGCCGGAACCGATCTCGACGCCCTGCTGCGCAACCTCGGCATCCGCACCCTCGTCGTCACCGGGGTCTCCTCCAACATCGCCGTCCCGAACACCGTCTTCGACGCCGTGAACCTCGGCTACCAGGTGGTGGTTCCGGCCGACGCCATCGCCGGGGTGCCCGCCTCCTGCACCGCCGAGGTGATCCGCAACTCCCTCGCGCTGGTGGCGTCCGTCACCACGACCGAGGAACTGCTCATGCGGTGGGCCCCCGCGGCCTGACCGCCGTAATCTGGGCGGATGCTGTCCGAAGTGATCGCGACCCGTTATGTCACGCCCCTGCGTGAGGGCGGCTCGCTCCCAGGGATCGTCGAAGCCGACGACCTCGGTACCTACGTCATGAAATTCACCGGAGCCGGCCAGGGCCGCAAGACCCTGGTCGCCGAGGTCATCTGCGGCCGCCTGGCCCAGCGGTTGGGGCTACGGGTCCCACGGCTGGTGCAGATGCAGCTCGACCCCGTGATCGGGCTCGGAGAGCCCGACCAGGAGGTCCAGGAGCTGCTCAAGGCCAGCGGCGGGCTCAACCTCGGCATGGACTACCTGCCCGGCTCGATCGGCTTCGACCCGCTGGCGTACCAGGTGGACCCGGTCGAGGCGGGGCGCGTGGTCTGGTTCGACGCCCTCATCAACAACGTCGACCGCTCCTGGCGCAACCCGAACATGCTGGTCTGGCACGGGGACGTCTGGCTGATCGACCACGGCGCCACCATGATCTGGCACCACAACTGGCCCACCGCGGCGGCCGCGGCCGCCAAGCCCTACAACGCCTCCGACCACGTACTGGCCCCCGTGGGCCCGGACATCGCCGCGGCGGCCGCCGCGCTCGCGCCGCTGGTGACCGAGGAACTGCTCACGGAGGTCGCGGCCGACGTCCCCGACGAGTGGCTGGTCGACGAGCCGGGATTCGACTCCACCGACGCGCTGCGGCGCGCCTATGTGGAGGCGTTGCTGCCGCGCGCGGCCACGATCCACGAGAGGATCTCGCTCGAGGCGGAGGTGAAGACGCCCGCCGGACCTCCCGGCTGGCTCACCGACCACCTGCCGGAATGGCCCCACAAGACCCACAAGAAGAAGAGCGACAGCGAGTGACCAAGCGGGACGTGTTCGAGTACGCGCTGGTGCGTGTGGTGCCCCGGATGGAACGGGGCGAGTGCTTCAACGCCGGCGTGATCGTCTACTGCCGGGCGCACACCTACGTCGCCGCGCGCACCCACCTCGACGAGGCGAAGCTCCTCGCGCTGGACCCCGGGGCCGATGTGGCCGGGGTACGAGCCGCCCTGCGCGGGGTCGAGGGCGTGTGCGGCGGCGGGTCCGACGCGGGGCAGGCGGCGGGTGACGACGCGGGGCGGCGGTTCCGCTGGTTGATCGCGCCGCGGAGCACCGTGGTGCAGCCGGGTCCGGTGCACACCGGCCTGACGGCCGATCCGGCGGCGGAGGTGGAGCGGTTGCTGGACCTGCTGGTCCGCTGACGTCGGGCCGGGGCCCCGCCCCCGGACGCCCGCCCCCGGGACCTGGCTCCTGACCCCCGCCCGGCGCCCCCGCGGCTGCGACGCCGACGGGGTCGACCCGCCTGGCGTTGACACCGGGTGCCAGGGCTCCTAGCGTCTCCTCAGCTGAAGCTACTAAGCGGTTGCTCACCTCTGGGTGACCGCCTCTCAAGGGCGAGGAGATCCAGCATGTCCACCACCGAGCAGCGCGTCGCGATCGTGACCGGAGGGGCCCGGGGCATCGGCGCGGCCACCGCCGTACGGCTGGCCGCCGAGGGCCGTGCCGTCGCCGTACTCGACCTCGACGAGGCGGCCTGCAAGGACACCGTGGAGGCCATCAAGGCCGCCGGCGGCAGGGCCCTCGCGGTCGGCTGCGACGTCTCCGACGGCGCGCAGGTGGAGGCGGCCGTCGCGCGCGTCGCGAGCGAGCTCGGCGCCCCGACCATCCTGGTCAACAACGCGGGTGTACTGCGCGACAACCTGCTGTTCAAGATGACCGAGACCGACTGGGACACCGTCATGAACGTGCACCTGCGCGGTGCCTTCCTGATGTCCAAGGCCTGTCAGAAGCACATGGTGGAGGCCAAGTTCGGCCGCATCGTGAACCTCTCCAGCAGCTCGGCGCTGGGCAACCGCGGCCAGGTCAACTACTCCGCCGCCAAGGCCGGCCTGCAGGGCTTCACCAAGACCCTCGCCATCGAGCTCGGAAAGTTCGGCGTCACCGCCAACGCCGTCGCCCCCGGCTTCATCGCCACCGAGATGACCGCCCAGACGGCCGCCCGCGTCGGCATGGGCTTCGAGGACTTCCAGGCGGCCGCCGCCACCCAGATCCCGGTCCAGCGCGTCGGCCGTCCGGACGACGTCGCCAACGCCATCGCCTTCTTCACGGGCGAGGCCGCGGGCTTCGTCTCCGGCCAGGTCATGTACGTGGCCGGCGGCCCGCTCAACTGACGGTTCCACGAGAGGCAGGGCGTAGGACATGACGTACAGCGGTATCGACAGCGGCAAGGTCGCGCTGATCACCGGGGCGAGCCGGGGTATCGGCTACGGCGTCGCCGAGGCGCTGGTCGCCCGCGGCGACCGGCTCTGCATCACCGGCCGCAACGAGGAGGCCCTCAAGGAGGCCGTCGAGCGGCTCGGTGCGGACCGGGTGATCGGTGTGGCGGGCAAGGCGCACGACGAGGCCCACCAGGCCGTCGCCGTCGAGCGCACGATGGAGGCCTTCGGCCGCGTCGACTTCCTGGTGAACAACGCCGGCACCAACCCCGTCTTCGGGCCGATCGCGGACCTGGACCTCGGGGTGGCACGCAAGGTCTTCGAGACCAATGTGATCTCGGCGCTCGGCTTCGCCCAGCGGACCTGGCACGCCTGGCAGAAGGACAACGGCGGCGCGATCGTGAACATCGCGTCCATCGCCGGGGTCTCCGCCTCGCCCTTCATCGGCGCCTACGGGATGAGCAAGGCCGCCATGGTCAACCTCACCCTCCAGCTCGCGCACGAGATGGCGCCCGGGGTGCGGGTGAACGCGATCGCGCCCGCGGTGGTCAAGACGAAGTTCGCGCAGGCGCTCTACGAGGGCCGGGAGCAGGAGGCGGCGGCGGCCTATCCGCTCGGCCGGCTCGGGCTCCCGGAGGACATCGGCGGGGCGGCGGCGTTCCTGACATCTGCACAAGCGGAATGGATCACCGGGCAAACTCTCGTCGTCGATGGCGGGATGTTCCTCAATGCCGGGGTCCACTGACCGATAATCGGACGTATTTGCCTCCGAAAGGGAGGTAAATGCGTAACGAATATGCACGGAACCGGTCAAGTGCCTCACGAAACCAACCCATTGGATTCGTGGGGCACTGCGGTAGGGTCTGCCGCACCCCTGGCTGATCGAGGAGCGTGCACGTGTTCAACCGGACCAGATGCCTGCAGATCTCTGCGGCCCTTGCGTCCATATCCCTGCTCGCCGGATGCGGCCTGCTGTCGGAGGACGACGGCGACGATATGAAGAGGATCGTCGTCGGTACCACGAGCGCACCGAGCACCCTCGATCCCGCGGCCGCGTGGGACGGCTCCTGGGAGCTGTACCGGAACGTCTACCAGACCCTGCTGGCCTTCCCGACGGGCTCCAGCAAGCCCCAGCCCGACGCGGCCCAGAGCTGCGAGTTCACGGACGCGGCGAGCCAGGCCTACCGGTGCACCCTGCGCAAGGGCCTGAAGTTCTCCAACGGCGAGCCGCTCGACTCCAAGGCGGTCAAGCACTCCCTCGACCGGATCAGGACCATCGGCTCCAACGTCGGCCCGAAGGGACTCTTCGGCACCCTCGACAAGATCGAGACGCCGGACGCGCTGACGGTCGTCTTCCACCTGAACACTTCGGACGCCACCTTCCCGTACGTCCTCGGCTCGCCCGCCGCCTCGCTCGTCGCGCCCAAGGACTACCCGGCCGACAAGGTCCGCGAGGGCGACAAGGTCACCGGCTCCGGCCCGTACGTGCTCGACTCGTACAAGGAGGGCGCCGAGGCGGTGCTCACCACCAACACGAGCTACACGGGCTTCGCCAACCGCAAGAACAAGGCCGTGACCATCCGCTACTTCGCGGACTCCCCGAAGATGGTCGCGGCGCTGAAGGCGAAGGAGATCGACGCCACCTACCGAGGCCTGTCGGCCCCGGAGATCACCGACCTCCAGACCCCCGCGGCGCACGCACTGGGCGTCCAGGTCGTCGAGAACGTCGGCGCCGAGATCCGCTACCTGGTCTTCAACCCCAAGGACCCCGCGGTCGCCAAGCTCCCGGTCCGCCAGGCCATCGCCCAGATCGTCGACCGCGGTGCGCTCGTCTCCAAGGTCTACCAGGGCACCGCCGAGCCGCTGTACTCGATGGTCCCCAAGGGGGTCGTCGGCCACAAGACGCCCTTCTACGACAAGTACGGCGGGGCGGACGTCGCCAAGGCCAAGAAGATCCTCAGGGACGCCGGGATCACCCAGCCGGTCGAGCTGACCTTCTGGTACACCACCGACCGATACGGCTCCTCGACCGCCGACGAGTTCACCGAGCTCAAGCGGCAGCTGGACGAGAGCCAGCTGTTCCGGATCACCCTGCGCAGCCAGCCCTGGAAGACCTTCCAGACCGGCTACAAGAGCGGTGAGTACCCGATCTTCGGCCGCGGCTGGTTCCCCGACTTCCCGGACCCGGACAACTTCATCGCGCCGTTCGTCGGCAAGGAGAACGCGGTCGGCACCCCGTACGAGCCCAACGAGATCCTGACCGAGCTGCTGCCGAAGACCCGCCGCGAGGGCGACCGCTCGGCCGGCGTGCAGGAATTCGAGCAGGCCCAGAAGATCTTCGCCGAGGACGTCCGGCTGCTGCCCCTGTGGCAGGGCAAGCTGTATGTCGCGGCCCGTGAGGACATCGCGGGCGCCGAGCGGGCGCTGGACCCGCAGACCGTCATGCAGATGTGGGAGTTCTACCGCAAGACCAGCTGGTAGTACGTGCACCGATGCGTCGGCCGCCATGGGCGGCCGACGCATTGTCAGTGGGTCCCGGTAGGTTCTGGAGCAGTTGCACGAACTTGTACCGGAGGTTGTCGCCGTGACCCAGATGCTGCCCGAGTCCTGGCTCCCCGTCCTCGGCGGAGAACTGGACCAGCCCTACTTCAAAGAACTCACCGAGTTCGTCGAGAAGGAACGGGCGAACGGGCCGGTCTACCCGCCCCGCGAGCAGGTGTTCGCGGCCCTGGAGGCCACTCCCTTCGACCGGGTGAAGGTCCTCGTCCTCGGCCAGGACCCCTACCACGGCGCCGGTCAGGGCCACGGCCTGTGCTTCTCCGTGCAGCCCGGGGTCAAGACCCCGCCCTCGCTGCGCAACATCTACAAGGAGATGAAGGAGGAGCTCGACCTGCCGATCCCGGACAACGGATACCTGATGCCGTGGGCCGAGCAGGGCGTCCTGCTGCTCAACGCGGTGCTCACGGTCCGGGAGGCCGAGCCCAATTCGCACAAGGGCAAGGGCTGGGAGAAGTTCACCGACGCCGTGATCCGCGCGGTGTCCGAGCGGCCCGACCCGGCCGTCTTCGTCCTCTGGGGGGCCTACGCCCAGAAGAAGCTCCCGCTGATCGACGAGGACCGGCACGTGGTCGTCAAGGGCGCTCACCCCTCCCCGCTGTCCGCCAAGAAGTTCTTCGGATCCCGGCCCTTCACGCAGATCGACGAGGCCATCGCCGCCCAGGGACATGAGCCGATCGACTGGCGGATTCCCAACCTCGGCTGACCTCCCCCCGCGCCTCGGCGCCATTGCCGGTACCTCCGGCTAGCTTCTAGATGATCAGACCGGAGCAGGTCTGGCAGAGCAAGCCGGAGGCCGCCGTGACGGAGCAGCAGGAGGCGTCGGAGGACGCCGTCATGACCAGGATCGGCCAAGCGGTCATCCTGCTGCACGCCGGGGACCGTGAGGAGGCCCGCAACCGGCTCGGGGAGATCTGGTCCGAGATCGGCGAGGAGGGGGACTCCCTCCACCGGTGCACCCTGGCCCACTACATGGCCGACGCCCAGGACGATCCGGCCGACGAGCTGGCCTGGGACCTGCGCGCCCTGACCGCTGCCGCCACCGACGGGCCGGGTGACGGGCCGGACGACGGGCCGGACGACGGGCCCGGGACCGGGCCGCCCCAGGACGGGCGGCCCGCACGGGGGGAGTCGCATCCGGCGATGCGCGTGTTCTACCCGTCCCTGCACCTGAGCCTGGCCGCCGACTACGTGAAACTGCAGCGGCCGGAGGCGGCCCGGATCCACCTGGCCCGGGCCCGCGCGGCCACCGCGGCGCTGTCCGACGACGGGTACGGGAACGGGGTACGGGCCGCCATCGCCCGGCTGGAGCGGCGGCTGGCCGAGGAACCGGGAGCCGGGCCGGGGCCCGGCCCCGGACCCCGGCCGTTCCCCGAGCAGTCCCCGTAGGACACCCCTGGGCCCGCGCTCGGTCAGTCCCCGTGGTCGCCCGAGCAGATCCGGGCCTCCGGACTGTCGGGATGCCAGTGGCCGTGCCTGCGGCCCAGCGCGCACACATCGGCCGGCCGCACCGGAAGCTTGCGGATCAGCTCACGCTCCACCTCGGCGTCGGGCCGGGGACGCTGCGGACGGCCGCCAGGGCGCCCGGAGACGGGCTCGGCGGCCCGTCGGGGCTCCGGGATGTCCGGGACCGGCGGCGCCTCCCGTACGGGCCCACCGGAGCCGCCCGGTACGGGGCGCTGCGCCGACCGCTGGGCGGGCGCGGGGGCCGCCGGGGCCGCAGGCGCCCCCGGGGCGTTCTCCACCGCCTCCAGCGCCTCCAGGGCGGGCGCCCGGACGACCACGGAGGCGGCCCCGGGCCCGCCACGCGGCTCATGGCGGGGCGATTCCCCGGCGGCGGGGGCCGCCGCGGGCTGCACGGGTCCGGGGCTCACATTCACACAGCCGGAGACCGCCGAGACGGCGCAGGCGACTCCGAGCAGCAGCGTTGTCGTGGTTCGGGTTGGATGCACCCGCGCAACTCTGCTGTGCGAGGACCCCGTTGCGAAAACCCGCAGCCGATATTCACCCCGCACGGGTGACGGACCCACCCGCCGTACAGGGCCTGGCGGGTGCCTCCGCAGGAGACGACCTAGTCGCCGGTGGCGCCGTCGATCTGCTCGCGTACCAGGTCCGCGTGGCCGTTGTGGCGCGCGTACTCCTCGATCATGTGGGTGTAGACCCAGCGCAGGCTGAACACCTCGCCCCGGTGGTGGCTCTCGGCCTGCGAGACCAGGTCCAGCGAACGACCCGCGGCAGCTTGGCGGGCCAGCTCGACCTCGGTCTGCCAGACCTGCTCCGCCTCGGCCCAGGTGGCCTTCTCGGTGAACTGGAAATCGCCGTCCGGGTCCTCGCTCGTGCAGTACAGCTCGGGGAGGTCCTCGCCCAGCATGACCTCCCGGAACCAGTACCGCTCCACCTCCGCCATGTGCCGTACGAGGCCCAGCAGGCTCAGTTCGGAGGGCGCGAGCGGGGTACGGCGCAGCTGTTCGTCCTGGAGCCCCTCGCATTTCCAGGCGAGGGTGGCACGGTGGTAGTCGAGCCATCCGTCCAGCATGTCCCGCTCGTCGGCGGTGGTGGCGGGTTCGTTGCGATGTGATCCTGAACTGATGGTCATGGGGCTCATCCTCGGCGAACAGAGCCCCTGCCACCAGGTATTAAGCTGCGGGAATCCCACAAGGAACCAATCTGGAGGCCCCGGTGAAGGTCGGCTGCATCGGACTCGGCGACATCGCGCAGAAGGCGTACCTGCCCGTCCTCACCACCCGCCCGGGCATCGAGCTGCACCTGCAGACCCGTAACCCCGACACCCTGGGGCTGGTCGGCGACACCCACCACGTCCCGGCCGCCCGCCGGCACACCGATCTCGACGCGCTGCTCGCCGAGGGGCTCGACGCGGCCTTCGTGCACGCCGCCACCGTGGCCCATCCCGAGATCGTGACCCGGCTGCTGGAGGCCGGCGTGCCCACCTACGTGGACAAGCCGCTCGCCTACGAACTCGCGTCGTCGCGACAGCTCGTGGAACGGGCCGAGCGGCTCGGGGTCTCCCTCGCCGTCGGCTTCAACCGCCGCTTCGCGCCCGCCTACGCGCAGTGCGCCGACCACGCCCGCGAGCTGATCGTCATGCAGAAGAACCGGGTCGGGCTGCCCGAGGACCCGCGGACGCTGGTGCTGGACGACTTCATCCACGTCGTCGACACCCTGCGGTTCCTCCTGCCCGGCGAGGCCGACCACTTCGACGTGCGGGCGGTGGTGCGCGAGGGGCTGATGCACCAGGTGGTGCTCCAGCTGTCCGGCGCCGGATTCACCGCCCTCGGCATCATGAACCGGCTGTCCGGCTCCACCGAGGAGATCCTGGAGGTGTCCGGGCGCGACACCAAGCGGCAGGTGGTCAATCTCGCCGAGGTCATCGACCACAAGGGCCAGCCGACCGTGCGGCGCCGCGGGGACTGGGTCCCCGTCGCCCGGCAGCGCGGCATCGAGCAGGTCGTCGACCACTTCCTGGAGGCGGTCGCGGCGGGCACCACGCTCAGCGCCCGCGACGCCCTGCGAACCCACGAGATCTGCGAGCGGGTGGTGAGCTCGGCTCTGGAGCAGGCCTCCTGAGGGAACGGCTGCCCGCCACCGCGCAGTACACCGCGAGGGCGGCGAGGGCCGCGGCCACCGGCCAGTCCCCGAAGCGGACGTAGAGGGTCGTGCCGCGGGCGAGCGGGACCTCGTACACGGCCGCCGTGCTCGCGGAAGTGGGCAGGGCGGTCCCGACCCGCGCGCCGGACGGGCCGTTCACCACGCTGATGCCCGTCAGGGTGGCGTGCACCATCGGGCGGCCGTTCTCGGCCGCCCGCAGCGCGGCCAGCGAGGCGTGCTGGGCCGGGGCCCAGCTCTCCTGGAACGAGGAGGTCGCCGACTGGGCGACGAGCAGGGAGGCCCCGTCCAGGGTGAGGCGCCGGCTCATGTCGGGGAAGGCCGACTCGAAGCACACCAGCGGGCCGACCCGGACGCCGCCGGGCCCGTCCGGGCGGGCGGGCAGGTCCATGACCACCGGGGCGTCGCCGCGCACACGGTCCTCGCCCGCCGCCTTGCCGACCGAGGTGGCCCAGCCGAACAGCGCACGCGCCGGCACGTACTCCCCGAAGGGGACGAGCCGCATCTTGTCGTACCGGTCGCCGGTGGGGCCCTGGGGGCCCACGAGGACCGCGCTCTTGTAGATTCCCTCGTGGTCCGCCCGCCGCGCGTCCACGTTCACCAGCAGCGGAGCCCCGACCTCCGCGGACAGCGCGGCCAGCCGCCGGGCCAGGTCCGGGCGGGCGGTCAGGTCCGCGCCGACGCTGCTCTCGCCCCACACCACCAGATCGACCCGCTGGCCGGCCAACGGCCGCGTCAGCCGCTCACCGGCGTCGAAGCGCCGCTCCGCGCTGTCCGGCCCGTCCGCCACCGGGCCCGGCTGTACGACGGCCACACGGAGCCAGCCCGATTCCTCGGGCCGCGCCGCCCACACCCACACCGCTCCCGTCAGCACCGCGCAGCCGGTCATCCCGGCCACCGCCGGGATCCGCGCCCCCGGCACCGCGATCAGCAGCACCAGCGCGCAGTTCACCGCCACCACCAGCAGGCTGACCAGCCACACCCCGCCCACCGAGGCCAGCCGCAGCGCCGGCGCCACCTGCCACTGGCTCGCGCCCAGCAGTCCCCACGGCCCGCCCAGCCCCTGCCAGGACCGGACCAGCTCCGACAGCAGCCACCCCGCCGGTACGAGGACGAGCGCGCAGCAGGCCCGGCCCGCCGACGGGGTCCCGCCAAGGAGCGCCCGCACCAGCAGGGCCCAGGGGATCCAGAGCAGCCCGAGCAGCGCGGCCACCAGGAGCAGGAACACGTGCAGGCTGGGCAGCAGCCAGTGGTGGACGGCGAGGATGAACCCCGCGCCGCCGAGCCAGCCCTCCAGCACGGCCCGCCGCGCGGTGGGGGCCGACCGCAGCAGGAGCATCCAGGGCACGAGGGCGGCGTAGGCGAACCACCAGAGCGCGGGGGCCGGGAAGGCGAGGGCCGGTAGCGCCCCGGCGACCACGGCGGCGGGCGCACGCCATCGAGGGGACCACCACCGCATGCGCATCATGATCATGGCGTGCCTCCGCTTCCAGTGTGGCAGTGCCGGACGTCCGGGCCAGTCGACCGGCTCCGGTCCGACTCAGGCGGTCATGTGCCGCCACTTCTCGTGCACCGTGACGCGGGTGAGCCGCCAGCCGTCACGGGTGCGGGCCAGCGCGAAGTCGTAGCGCCCGGCGGCGACGAAGTTGGGTGAGGTGACCGCGGGGTCGGAGTCCGGCCCCGCCAGCCGCATCGGATTGAGGAAGTCCGCCCGGACCTCGGCGCTGTCCCCGGGGGAGCCGCCCAGGTCCTCCACCCGGATCAACCGGTTCACGATCAGGTGCTGGCGGACGGGGAACAGGGTCATCGTCTCCGCCAGCCAGTCCGCGACCTCCGCCACCGAGCCCTCGATCCCGCCGGCCGAGCTGTAGTCGACCCTCCCGGAGGCCGTGAACAGGGCCCGGTACGCGGCCCAGTCACCGTCGTCGACGGCCACCGCGTAGCCCGTGACCACCTCGTCGATCGCCAGCCGGTCCATCACCGTCGCGAGATCCACACGCTGAGTCATCGGGTCAGTGTGGGGCTGCGCGGGCGGGAGGCCAAGGGCCGTGCGCCCATCGGATCTTCCCGCGGGCGGTCAGTGACCGGAACGGGACTCCCGCTGCCGGACCACGACGAGGAACGCGTCGCTGTCCAGGTCCATGACCACCTCCGCCGGCACGCCCTCGCGCATCCGCTGCGCCGCGTACTCCTCGGCGGGCCAACTTCCCCGCGGACTTCCGGCGGGAAACCGCTCCAGCACCACTCGACCCATGGGGCACCCCCTGCGTTCGCCTTCCACTCTCTTCAGGCACAACGACGCACAGGCCGCCCGGGAACGTTCCCGAGCGGCCTGCGGTTCACGCGAAGAGGTGGTGCGGAGCCCGGCTAGGAGCCGGACTCGCCCGCGTACGGGCTCAACACGTCCGTGCCGATCAGCACGAACAGCACGATGCCCAGGAGGCCCATGCGGGTCTCCACGGCGATGCGACTGTGTCGATCTTCGTCGAGCCACTCCTTGCCGCCGTGGCGAAGCAGGAACGGCCGCTTCCCGGCGTACGCGGTCGCAGGGACCTCTGGAAGGGGGCGGCGGGAGATGGCCGGCTGGGGCCGGCCCAGGCGAATCCTCGCGAACTCCTCGGAGGCTGGTCGCCCGCGCGAGACCGGCCGCCAGTAGGAGTAGCTGAAGTTTGTGTTGGCCAGCAGCCCGCCGCTGATCGCTGGGAACAGGTACTCGTGGTCATGGGTGGCGAGGAGCGCCGTGTGCAGCTCCGCGATGAATCCGGGGAGGGAGAGATTTCGATGGGATTCGTACTTTGGTGGGAAGAGCTTCACCGGCCCCTTACCGAACTCGCGTTGGAACTGCCACTGGACGCGCAGCGCGGGCAGTGCCGTTGGCCCGTAGCGCTCCAGGGCTTCTTTCCGCCGATCAAGGTCGGGGTCTGAGGTCGGCCAGTTCGGGTGGCAGAACTCGCGGCGCAGAGCGCCTCCGGGGCGCCTCGTGCCGGCTCGTGACGGCGTACGTGCTCGAAAACCGCTCGTGCTCGGCAGGCCGCATGGTCGTGAACAACCCTTGCTGTGTCCGACGCCATCACCCACTACGGCCAGCTGCGCGAGCTGACCATCGACGAGCTGGCCTACGTGCTCTTGATGCTCGATCACCCGATCTCGGCCGACGCCCTCGCGGAGATGGAGCGATGTGCTCGTCCCGTGACCGTCGACGGTCTCGTCGCGATCGCCTATGTGCTCGACACGACCCCCGCGGTGCTGCTGTCGCACATCCCTATCGACATGCCGGAACCCGAGGGGCCTTTCGCCACCGGGCTCCCGAGTGACGTCGACCCAACCGAGCTTCGTGCCTGGATCGAGGGGGAGACCAGGCTCGACCGCGAGTCGCGGGTGCGCGGGTGGGAAGAGCGGGCCGGCCGCCTCAGGGTCAGGTCGGCACACCACGAGGAACAGCTGCAGGGAGCGTACGCAGAGCTGCGTGAACTCGGCGACCTGGCAGTCCAAGAAGCAGACGCCCCGCCCGTGCAGCGTCGGCAGTGGCGCATCCAGGACGGCGAACACGCGCTCAATCAGGCCGAGTTCGCGCCAGCGCTGACTGAGCATCGGCTCGACAACCTCCGATAAGGCACCTGACAGACGGTCCCGATCCGCCAAAGTCACCTATCCATAGGTTATTTTGACTGGCCTTGTGTCTCAAGCCGACTTCCATAACGAACGAAGGGGAAACGCCATGAGGATCAGCACTGCACGTACGACGCGGGCCAAGATGACCGTGTCCATCGCGGCCCTGGCCGCGGGCTCACTCATACTCACCGCCTGCAGCGGAAGCAGCGACGGCGCCGGCAAGCTCGACGGTACCTACTACGTCAAGGACATCAACGGCACGTCCGACCTCGGCCAGCTGGTCGTCAAGGGCAACAGTGTCTCGCATCATGAGTACAACTGCGATGGTGTCTACGAGAAGCCGAGCGTGACCAGCACCGGCGAGTTCAACAAGGATCAGTCCCAGATCATCTGGACGGTCGCCGGAGACGACACCCGCAACGAGCGGACCGGCAGCGAGTCCATCGCAACCAGCGAAACCTCGATCAGCATCAGCGGTAGCGCGTACGTGCGTGACAACTCCGATGCTGGCAAGGCTCTGTTGGACGGCTTCAAGACCAAGTGCAAGAAGTAGCGTCGACGTCCCGCTCGGCCGGCCGAGCAGCGCAGAACCCCGTGGGCATCGCGCCCACGGGGTTCTGTCCTTCCTCGGCTGGTCAAGCCTCTGACGTCTACTCCTGAAGGTGCAGCGCCCGGTATTCCTCGATCGTCTCCGGCGGCCGGCCGTACTTCGGGGCATGCCGCTCGACGAAATCGAGTTCGGCCCATGCCTCTGGCCTCCGAATCCTCGACTGGGCCACCACGACGAACACCACGGCGCTGACGCCGATGTTGGACAGACACCACCCAGACAGCAGCACCATCAGCACCACAGGCAGATCATCCTCGATCTCCATGGTGACCAAAACGCCCAAGCCTGCGCCGTTGACCAGAAGGCCCGACACGTACCCCTCGAACGTGCCGGCCAGACGCGCCAGGATCCTCGGCTCGTCGCGATGCCGCACGGCGCGCACCATCTCGCCGACGAACACTACGGTAGCCACAGCCGCCGCAGTACTCAGTGCCAGCTCACGGATCCCGGTGACCCACCATCGCGCCGAGCTCCACCAGCCACGCGGGAACTCGCCGCGAAGCCTCGACCCGAGCTTCATGCCCCCTCCTTCTCCTCACGCTGCTCAAAGGGCGACGCACCCGGTGAGGATGATCGTTCTCACCGGGTGCGTCAGGCCTCCACGCTCGCCCTCGATCGGACGATCAGTCCCCCTCGCGCCGCTGCCGCTGCCGCGGCTTCGGGGTCTCCACGCTCTGAGGGGTCGGATCGGCAACCCGAGGCGGAGGCGGAACCGGAGCCTGCCGCGGCGCAGGAGCCGTCGCAGGAGCCGGTGCAGGAGCTGGCGGCCGCGGAGCTTGAGCCGACGGGGCGGGCGTCGGGCGCGGCGGCGACGCCGGGATCGAACCCGGCTGATGCGCTGCATGTGTCCGAGCCGGAGTCGGAGTCGGCGCTCCAGGGGTCGACGTCGACGTCGGGATCGAACCCGGCTTGCGCGTTGTCGGTGTCCGAGGCGGAGTCGGCGCTCCAGGGGTCGACGTCGACGCCGGGATCGAACCCGGCTTGCGCGTTCCCGGTGCCCGAGCCGGAGCCGGCGCTTCAGGCGCAGCCGGATTCTGACCCACAGCCGGGGCGCTGGCCCCTGGCTGCCTCGGAGCCGAGGCACCGTCGCCGCGGGCGTTGATGACGGACAGCGGCCGGTCACCGTTCGCCTGCGCCACGGCCTGCTCCTGCTGTGCCAGCGGCCCGATGGAGGTCTGGGCCTGAGCCGGGGGAGGGGTGCCCTGAGCGGCGCGTGTCCGACGCGTGCTCGGCGCATCCGGGTGCGTCGGAGCAGGACCCGGGGCAGGCACAGCGTCGCCGCTGAAGTGTTGCGGTGCAGCCTGCGGGTTGCCGCCCTGTTGGTTCTGCGCACCCTGGGAACCCGTGCCGAACTGCGTCGGTCCCGTCTGACCGGCGACAGCCTTACCGTTTCCGCTGGTCGGGACAGAACCTGCGCCGCCGGCGCCGCTCTGGCCCTGAGCATCACCACGAGAACTCGACGGCTCCGTCGACGAGGAAAGTACCTCACCGCGGATGACCTTGTCCGCGCTGTACCCGAGGTTCGAAAGGCCACCCTGGTTGCTCAGACCCTGCGCCGTCTGCTTGTCCGAGTGCGAGCTGCCCGCTCTGCCACTCGTCAGCTGCAGCGGACCACCCTTGTCGGTGTGTCCGTCGCGACCGGGCGTGCCCAGAGCACCGGCGGGACTGATGCCGCCCGGCAGAGCCTTGACGCCGTCACTGCCGCCGCCGGAGCCACTACCACCAGGACCACCATCGAGCGCCGGACTGTCCGGGCCATCCGGTCCGTCCTGCCCGCCACCCTCGAGGGCCAGCTGCTGCTTACCGGACGTCAACTCCATGGCGTCACCGTTCGTGCCGCCGGCGTTCGTCGACGCCGTCTTGCCCGTGGGCTTGCCTGTGGGCTTGCCCGTGTTCGGGGACGCCGGACCGCTGGTCTTGCTGTCGAACCCGTTGGCGAGCTTGTTGCCCATGGCCATACCCGCGCCGGCCCCCGCACCCGAGGCCAGAGCCGGCATCAGCCCACCCTTGTCCGGCTTCGGCGTGCTGTTCGTCTCGAGGAACTTGTCCACGAGCTTGGTGACCACCTCGTCCATCGCCTGCAGCACTGTCTTGCGCACCCGTAGCAGGGCGAAGGTGATGCCCATGATCATCAGCGAGGAGATCAGGGTCAGGACCACCACGATGATCCCGCCGAGCGCAGGGCTGCCCCACAAGCCACCCGGGCTCATGAAGCTCGACACGGGGCCGGCCAAGATGTCCGGGACCGAGATCAGGAACTCCGAGACGAACTGGTAGACGAACAGCGTGACGAGGACTTCCAGGATCATCGCCGTGGAGTAGACGATCACCTTGGCGATCGCCTGCATGGCACCCAGCGTCGCGAACGGTACGGCGGCCACCAGGCCGAAGGTCCGCTTGATCGCCCCGGCCAGCATGCCGATGGCGTACCAGAAGCCGAGCAGGACGATGGAGCCCAGGACCGTGGCCGAGTTGCTCCAGTACATGAACTTCGCCGGCCCCGTGCCCACCTGGCTGACGGCCATGTGGTTCTCGCGGGTGAACCCGCTGGTGGCGTTGTTCGACGAGTACATGGCCAATGAGCTGGGGTTGAACCCGGTGTTGAGGTAGTTGTACGCCGCCAGGGGAGACAGGTTGCATGAGGAGGGTGTCTTGCCCACCGCAAAGCCACAGCCACCCTTCGTCCCCCTCGTGGTGAAGACCGTCGAATCCTTACCGGGACTAGAGGAGGTCAAGCCCGTACCGTCGGTCGAGATCACCGGGTGATCGACCGGCTTCGGCCCGTTCTCCTCACCGAACTCCTTCACGTCGCCGTAGCTTTTCTTCTCGACAAACCAGAGCTTCTTGGTATCCGAGCTCTCGTCCAGCTGCGTGATCGAGGTCTTGATCCCCGACTCGAAGTCGGAGGCTGCGATCTCGTTGCTCGCGATGTACTTGCCGATGATCCCGAAGGTCGAGAACACCGCTTTGAAGTCGTCCGAGGCACGGCCTCCGGTGACGGAGACGGTGCCGTCCTTCCAAGCCGACTCGGCGTCCTTGGCCTTCGTCCCGATATTGATGCCGTTGAACGTCGCCCCGTGGGACTGCTTGTTGATCGCCAGCGCACTCGTGCGCACAGCCATCATCGCGTCCGGGCTGGCCTGGTCATCGTTCCAGGAAACAGTGGCCTCTTCCGGAATCCCCAGGCGGTCGTTCATCATCCACGCCTCGAAGTCGACGTACGTGCTCAGCACGACGCGCGTCGGGCCGGCGTGTTGGCCAAGAACGGAGTCGTCGAACTTTCCGAGCACACTGGAGTACATCGACCCGACGAGCGGCAGGCCGACGCCGATGAAGACGACGCGCACGATGAGCTTCTTGATCGCCGAGCCCCGGTCCATCTTCTTGAACATGACCAGGCCGATGAGCAGGACGCCGATGAAGATCGGCACGAGCGCCTGCCACGAGATATCGACGAGCAAGCCGTACCAGCCGCTTACCCAGTGCTGCAGACCCAAGAGCGGGCCGCCTCCGGTATCGCCTCCGGTCATACCCTCGGCAAAAGTCGGATTCACCGCCGCGACCGCGCTGTAGAACCACACGAAGGGGTTGATGAGCTTCAGGAACTGGATGATGACGTAGAACAGCGTGCCGACCGCCAGCGCCAGGGCGTAGAGGACCCAGATGATCGACCCCCCGATCACGCTCACGATCTGGCCGCCGATGCCCGAGGACATCGTGTCCAGGCCAAGGTCGTTGTTGGCCGCCCCGAAGTGCGCGTAGTCGAGCATGCCCGAGTACTTGGCGTTGCCCTTGCCGTCTTTCGCGGCCAGGGTCTCGTAGGTGACGGTCTGCGAGGACCCCGACACCTCGGCGAAGAACCAGCCCACGATGTCGCCCAGGCTGAACTCCGGGTCGGCGTAGCCGAGAATGGAACCGCCCGAGGCCGGGCTGGACGTGACCGGCTTCCAGTTCTCGTGCATGCCCTTGTCGTTCTGCGGCGAGTTCTTCTCGCTGAAGTACGAGCTCGCGTTCGAGGCCAGCTGGTAGAGGCTGTAGTTGTCGGGCTCCTTCTTGTCGTCCGCAGACGCCGGCGAAGACGTCGCCATCATGAAGACCGGCACGAGCAGCGCCGCCAGGAGCATGAGGGCGAGCCCGTGCGCGAGCCTGCCCGGGCGGACTGCCCCCACGCTGTGGCCGGCCCAGGCACGCAGCCTCGCCACCGCCGTGATCGTCCCGTTCATGGTCTCTCCTCTACTCCTCGTCCTCGTATCAGTGCTGACCTCGCTCATGTCTTTTCCAGCTTCTTGGGCCTGGGCCTTGTTGCTGGTCGCTTTGCGTTGTTCTCGGGATGCCGCAGGCTCTTGCCGTCGTTGCGCTTGATCGCGTCAGCGTGGCCCGCGTCAGCCTCACCGCCGTCGCCCTCGCTGTGCTTCCGGACGCTGGTGAGGTTCGCGCCCGGTGCCGGCTTGTCGTGCATGATCGAGTCCATCCGCGCCGTCTCTTCGGCCCTGGCCGCCTCCCGTCGGACCTGCCTGCGTTGGGCCTCGCGGTAGGGGTTGATCCCCAGTGCCAAATCCAGGTGAAAGACCACGTTGGAGACGCCCCGGCGCAGGTACGTGAGGTTCTCGTCCTTGGTCGTGATGAGCCGGGCGAGATCCGGCGGGATCCGCTGGTGCAACTGCTTCTGGTACTCCGCCACTGTTTTGTCGCGCATCGGGCCGAAGAGCGTGTAGTCCGCAGCGTCGAACTTGTTGAAGTCGCTGTCGGCCAGCATCTTGTCGACGTCGTTGTAGCTGTAGACCACCCGGCCGCCGCGCTCGTGCATGTGGTCGAACTGGTCCTTGAGGTACTTCTTCACCCGGTCGTCGATGTGCTCGGTGCCGTGGATGATCACCGTGTCGCCGAGCCCCAGCTGGCCGACGGCGAAGCCGACGATGTTCACCAGCTGCGCCATCGCCACGCCCTTGCCGCGGCGCATGAGCCGCGAGAAGTCGTAGACCACGCGCCGCGAATCCCGGACCCCGTCCACGGCCGAGGCCGTGTGGTTGTTGAACAGGTCGCCGTTGGTGCTCAGCATCGCGTTGGCGATGCCTCTGAGCACGTTGTAGGCGCGCAGCTGGTCCGGGTCGGTCTTGCTGGAGTTCAACAGCGCCTTGTGCGCGGTCGCCAGGTAGGAGACGAACATCTGAAGACGCGGCACCTGGGTGTGCGGGATGTTCACCACGCGCAGGCGGTTACGCTGCTCCTTGGCGTTGTGCCGCCACATGCCCTGCTCGATGTAGAAGTCCGTGGCAGTGTCTTCGAGGGCACTGCGGATGATCGAGCCCACGGCACCATCGGTGCTCTCGTAGAGCTGCTCGAACATCAACTTGAGCTTCTCCATCTGCGCGGAGAAGACCGTCAGCTCGTCCTCCTCCTCGCCGAACATTTCGAACATGTTCACGTCGCCCTGATTCAGGTCCACGCGGGAGGTGAGCCGCTCGAACCTCGGGCCGAGCTTGTCGAGGTTCGCCCCGTCAAGGACGAGGTGGACGACCTGGCCGTTGTTCAGCAACGTCGCTTGCGAGATCTTCGAGCACCACATGTTGGCCACCCGCTGGCGGTCGAGGTACTCGCTGAGGGTGGCGTCGGCGACGATCACGTGGTGGTCGTAGGCGTTGACGTCCATGAGCACGGCGCTGTTGTTGACGTCGCCGACCATGTAGCCGACGTACTCGCCGCCCTTGTCGTTGAGGCCGTTGGTCACCAGCGAGTACGAGCCGGCCAGCTCGGTCGAGGTGAAGTGGAAGCCCTTGCCCTTCTTCTTCTCGTTGTTCTTCCACAGGCTCGAGAGCTCCTGGCGCTGCTCGCCGGCGTAGGGCGCAGCCTTCAGCGTGCCGAAGCGGTCGATGTACAGGCGCGTGACCCGGTCGATCGTGTCGTCCAGGGTCGTAAGGTCCGGGGCCTTGAGAAAGAGCCGGTTGTGCACCGAGAGGTAGCTCGCGCCGTCTTGGAGCTCTCCGATCGTGACCCCGAGGTCACCGGAGATCTTCGCGGCCTTGCGCTTGGAAGAGGTCGTACCCGTCTCCTCCTGCTCGTTGGCATCGAGCCGTTCCAGCTTCTCGGACTGTTTCGTATAGGAGTCGATCCACTTGTCGTCCATCCGCTTGACCTGCTCGAGCACGACCGCGGTGACCCGCTCGTCCAGGCCGTCCGGGATCCGATCGATGCCCCAGAAGGCGGCGAAGTTGTCGTGCGCGGCGTCGTCGTGGAAGTACGCCAGGATGCAGGCGACCGAGCCGTCGACCTCGAAGTAGTCGGAGCGGAAGAGGTACTTCTCCTTCGGCTTCAGCGCGAGCAGGTGCGGATAGGCGCCGAATGTGCCCTGGAGGTGCTTCACCTCCCGGCGACGCTGCCACCAGTTCTTCTTCGGCTCGGCGGCTTCGTCGGCCACGCCGTGAGCTGCCGCGGTGTTCCGCACGCCCTCAGCCTGAGCAGCGTCGTCCGCGGGCAGATCACCGACCAGGAGCTCCGCGCTCTCATTCGTCTCGTCAGGCTTCTTTCCCGGGATGCCGAGCTGTGCCCGGACTTTCGTCATCAGCGCCATGGTGTCCTTCGTTCGTTCCTCGTCGTGTGGGTCGGCCTGGCGCTGTCAGTTCAGCGACGTCTTGAGATCGAGCAGTTCGTCGTCGATGCCCTGGTAGAAGACCCGCAGCATCGGCTCGGCCTCCTCGCGGTCGAGCATCGCGGCTTCCTTGATCATGAGGGTGGAGCCGCCGACCTCGGCCTGGAGGACTTGGTGTCCCTTGCGCAGTGCGTCGGTGTTCTTACCCTTGAGCAGCAGGTACTGGTGGATCGAGGGGAACTTCCCGCCCACGTGCTGCGTGAGGATGTCGTACTGCTCGTTCTGCAGCTCGATCAGATCGGGGTCACGGATCTGAAGGGCCTGGTTGCGCTGCTCCAGGTTCGCCACCTGGTGGTAGATCCGCTGCGGCTCCTTCGTTGTGATGAAGCTGTGCTCGCAGGCCGTCTCGACCTTGCGCCAGAAGGAGTCGACCCGGTCGAGGATCCCGATCCGGTCCTCGTCGAAGAGCAGATAGCTCGCTGAGCCGACGACCAGGTAGACCCGGCCTTCGCCGCCGTCGGAGAAACGGATCAGCCCGTCCTCGTCGATCCCGTCGATGCCGACGATCGAGTAGAAGTCCGTGGGGTTCGAGCTGCGACGGGTGAGGACGTGGCGGGCCGTGCGGGGCAGATACGCAAGGAAGGCCGGCACCCGCATGATGCGCAGCTCCTTCGTCTTCATCAGCCCGCCGAAGTAGGCGATCGCCGCCAGTCCCCAGAGGACGAAGAACGCGATGGCGACTGGGCCCGAGCTCGCGACGAACGTCGACGTGCTGAACCACAGCAGGGCGAGG
Organism: Streptomyces sp. BF23-19; assembly: GCF_041106355.1. Lineage (NCBI taxonomy): Bacteria > Bacillati > Actinomycetota > Actinomycetes > Kitasatosporales > Streptomycetaceae > Streptomyces > Streptomyces sp. BF23-19. Next base: position 48,830 of record NZ_JBGBPT010000018.1, read on the forward strand.
ATGCCGCCGGCGAAGAAGAGCAGCTGCTTGATCGGGGAGGGCTTCGCCGCCCAGCCGCCCTTGCTGAGCGTGATCTCGTGATCCAGAAAGCTCCTGTTCAGCGAACTTGGCACCTTGTAGGACAGCTTCGCCATGAATCTCCCATCCCCCTTGCGACCGCAATGGCCATTGCTCGACCTATCGAGAAGTCTTCATACATGAGGCGCGCGAATGGCATCCTATCTTAGATAAGCCATTCGAAACGAGCGCGAAAGGGGCTCGGGTGGTGGCGTGGGGCGAGTCTGACTAGTGGATCCGGGTCATCGAGTGTCGTTTGGGCGGCTGACAGATCAGTCGCACCGCGGAAGCGGTGACGCTCAGTCCATCGCTTCCGCCTCGAAGCGCGGAACGTCGTCGCCTAGGCCGAGCACGGCCAACGCATCGGCGGAGCCGCTCTGGTCGAGGCCTTCCTGACGAACCGGCATCCCGTCGAGCACTGCCTGCTCCGAGTGCCGAGGGGGTGTGTGCCCGGCGCCGCGCAGCGTCTCCTTGGCCGGATCGAGCACCGAGAACACTCGCGCGTGGTGCACTTGACGCACCACGCGCGCATACACCAGAGCGTCGGGGTGCCGGCCGTGGCCGTGACGAGCCGCTGGACCGGCCCCGGGACCGCCGGCGCCTCGTGGTGCAGGCGCTCGCTCAGCAGGGCGAGCTGCTCGTTCAAACCCTCCAGAGCCCGGACGGATCCCGCTGCGGGTGCCGCGCCGGCATCCTGAAGTCGTCCAGCTACACGATTTCGCGCATCGTTCCCATCGCATCCTCGTTCCTGTCGTGAAATGGCGGCAGCGGGCCCCGAGGTCCGGGACCCGCTGCTACTCGTCAGTGCCCGGCCGACATCAACCGAACGACGGGACGATCTTCTTCTTGCCGCCCTCCTTCTTCCAGGAGATGCGGGCGTCGAAGGTCTTGCCCTTGGCAGAGACGAAGCCCGTGCCCTGGATGGTCTTACCGGCCGCCAGGTCCTTGCGCTGCGCATCGGTGAAGGTCACCTGGCACCAGGACCGAGGTGGCTCGTCGTCGGAGCCGAAAACAGGGGTGATCTTCCTGGCCTTCGCGTCCCAGGTGACCTTGCAACCGAAGGTCCCGCCAGTCCGCGCGCTGACGAAGTCGTCGATCTCCAGCGCCTGGCCCGCCAGGAGCGCCGCGACCTCCGCCGGCGTGAACGTCCGGCCAGACCACTTCGTCGGCTTGTCCGGCACCTCCAGCTGGAACCCGACGAACTTGCGACCCTTGAAGGCGCCGACGCCGAGCGCACCGGTGGCCGGGAAGGGCTTGTTCTCCTTCGGCCTCGCCTCGAACGAGATCGTTTCGCCCGCGAGCAGCTTTGCCACCTCGTCATCGCTGAACTCGTGGCCCGACCAGACCTTCTTGAAGGCGACCTTCGTCGGGCCACCTGGCGCGGCCTGCCACACGCCCTCGGCGCGGGCGGCGCCGACCTGCTCCTCCAGGCCCAGCTCGGCGCGCATGGACGAGGCGTTCTTCGTCATCGTGGCGATGTCCTCGCGCACCCAGTCGGCGACGACGGCCAGGCGCTCCTCGGCGGTAGCGATCCCGGCGGCGATGTCGCGCATGTCGGCGTAGACCTTCTCGGTGAGCCCGAGATCGCCGATGCGCGTGCCCGGCAGGAGCCTCCAGCTCATTTCGCCGGCCTGCGCCAGCCTGAGCTTTTGTCCCTTCTCGGTCAGCAGCGGGTACTTCGCCTCGTCGTTGGTGACCTCCGAGTACGTCGAGGTGCGGGTCGCACCCGTACCCACGTCGCGCTTCTCCAGCTGCTTCATGAGCCACTTCATCGTCGGGTGCTCGGGGCGCTCGTTCGCGCCCTCGAAGATGAACGGCTCAGCGTTCCGGCCCAGGCCCTTGCCGGACCCGTTCCCGTCGCCCTCGTCCGCCCGTCGACGCGTCTTCCCGGAGCTTCGAGGGGATCTCCTGCTCGCTCCGGTAGCGGCGCTTGAACGCCCACGCCCCTTCGCGCTGCGTCCGGCATCCGCGCGGCGCGTCCTCGGGGCGCGAGGCCGGCGCGGCCATACCCGTACACCGCGGAGTGCAGTACGAGCCGAGGCACACCCGGGTCCTGGACGCAGAGACCCGACAACCCCACGCCTTGCAGCGCTGACGGACGGGAAAGAGCTTCTCCCTGCTCGTCGCGGTCATCGGAACGGCCGCCCTTCCCGCTCGCGTTCGAGCCTCAACTGCTTCCTGGTCGCCTCACGGGCCATGTCCCGGAGATGGATCGCCTCCTTGTGCGTGATCGGCGCGTCATGAAGGTTGTGCGAGCCCCGCAGGAAGTTCTCCGTGCGGTCGGCGATGGAGTATGCGAGCGCCTGCTCGATCACCGCGCTGGTCTGGCGCACCTCGCCCAGCTCGTCGCGCAGCTTGCGCAACAACCCGTCCCGCTCGCGTTCGACAGCCTCGATGCTCATCAACCGTGTCAACACGCCGCCCAGCAGCGGGTCGCGGGAGCGGAACAGCTCCACGGCGCGCTCGGTGGCAGGATCGGCATCAAGGTGCAGGTCGAGCTGTGCCAACAGGAACGCCATCACCAGCGTGCCCTGGCTCAGCCGCCGGCTGAACCCCCGAGCGGCGCTGTCGCTCACGCCCAGCTCACGGACTGCGGCTGCTCGCAGCTGCTCCCGCAGCGCGTTCATGACGCTGTCGGGCAGTGCCTTGATGTGCGGCTGGCTCTGCACGCCGGCGAGCCGGAAGCCCGACTGGGGGAGCGCGGCGGTCTCGGCTGTACTGCCCGAGCCCCCCTTCGAGGGCGCGCTCTGCACGGCGCCCTGATCACCGGTGAACTGCGGCGATCCGGGCCCCACCCGCTCGGGTTCGTCCGGTGCGGCGACGCCGTCATGAGCAGCGATTTCGGCTGTAGCAGCGCCCTCCACGTCCGGCTGTGCCCCGGGAGCGGAAACGGCATCGGCCGCAGGACCCGCCGGCACACCGCCCGGGAGCACCCCGTCAGCGGTGTTCTGTCCGCCGCCGGCGCCACCGCGCTGATCGGATCGACCGGCCCGCTCGGAGTCGCCAACGTCGGGCTCGCGGTCCGGCTCCAGGTTCGGGCGATCTGTTTCGGCTTCCCCATCGAGATCAGCCTGCGGACCTTCAACCTCGAGTTGGGAGTCGATGTCGCCGGTCTCATCGAACTGCGCCTCCGGCTCGGGTGTTGCCGCCTCAGGCTCAGGCGGTGCGGCCTGAGCCTGGACGCGCTTCAACTCCTCGCTCCCACCACGCCGGTAGGCGTCGAGGAAGGACGTGTCCACATCCATCACCTCGTCGGTGGGCGTGGCCGCCTCCAGCATCTCTGCGAAGTCCCGGTTCATACGAGCTCACCGTCCTCCTCGTCGAGCAGGTAGTTGTCGCCGCGGGTGAGCCCGATCAGCGAGTCGAAGCCCGTGGTGACGACGCGTTCGAGGTTCGCCGAGTTCGTGGCCAGCGCCGCGACCTGATCGACGAGCTCGTTGAGCCGCGCGATCTCCAGGGTCGGCAGGTCATAGTCGAGGTTCTCGCGCCGGATCTTCTCGACCACCGCCTCGGCCACGTACTCGCTCACCGAGGAGAACCCGCGCTTGTCGGCCCAGTACTCCGCGCGCTGCTTGTCGTCCGAGCTCAGCCGGACGAACATGCCTTGGCGGCCACCGCTGCTGCTCTGTGTCCCGCCCGGCAGCTTCTTCTTCGCGCCGCGCACAGGTTGCGTCGTCTTTTCCAACTCGTGTGCGGCAGTCATCTGCGGCTTCTCCATGCCTTGCCAATCCGTGAAGTCGCCTTATCGACGCTAGTGGATAAGGCATCTGCCACTCTCTATGTTTCCTGTCGAGCATCGGTAGAGTCGAAGACGTGCCCAGTCGCCCCCCTCGCCACGCATTGCCGCAGCCGGTGGTCCTCTGTCTGATGGGCGCCCGCTCAGGAGGCGGGCAGGGGAGTTGGCGTCGCGTTCGTCGTGCAGTCGACAAGTTCCTGGGTGAACCTCGGGGACTGCCAGATCGCCTTGTCCTTGTCGTTCGGCAGGTGTTCGACGATTGACCCGGTGCCGAGCGGCGCACCGCCGGCGAAGAAGTGCAGCGCCTCCTGGCCGAAGCCTGCCTTGTACACCAAGGTCGACAGACACTGGCCGGCCGCCGCGTAGGTCTTCTTCTGGCTCTCGTCACGGGCGTAGGAGGAGAACATCGAGACCAGGCCCTTGGTGAGCTCGATGGACGAGCTGACTGGCTGATCCGCCCGGACTGGGTATGCCGGCTTCAGGTTCGGCTTGCCCACCACTGGCTTCGCGGCTGCCTCCGGCGGCGCGTAGTTCTGAGCCTTGGGGCTACCGCTGTCCGGAAGTGCGGCCTCGCTGATGCATCCGTCGAAGTCCTTGCGCAGTGAGCGCGAGGCCAGGAGCGCGGCGTCGTCCTCGCTCACCTTGTTCAGTCCGCCGATGACTGTGCCTATGTCGTCGCTGTCGGCCTTGACGATGTAGGCCAGCGCCTTCTCCGACATTCCCGCCTTCCGCACTGCGCTAGCCAGGCACGCTCCGCCGTCCTCTCCGGAGCTCCCGGCGCCTTGGAAGGCGAGCTTGTCCAGCGCCTTGCTGAGAGCTTTGTCAGCGACCTTGGCTGCGCTTGCGGTCGGGCTTGATGCAGGCGATGGCTGTGCCTCCTTGGCCGTTCCGCCGTTGCCGCTGGAGCACCCAACGAGCACGACGCCCGCAGTCAGCGCCGCAGTGGAGAGTCCAGCCTTCCCCGCCCTCCAGGTCCTCATCTCTTCTCGCCTCGCATCCCCTGTTGCCGACCAGTCTGATTGGATCCACTGATCTCTGAGGGTATCTCATTCGAGTGGTCATTGAATGATGGTCTGCGATGAGTCAGGATGTCGCTAGATAGAGGATGTAGAGGCTGTGCAGAGCGGGACTCGGGCGCGCGGAGTGCCTGCGGGCCTGTTTGGCGCTTGGGGGTCAACAGAGCTGATCCGGAGAGCTCTGCGATGGCGCCGTGCGCGTGTCGGCTACGGGTGGCCCCTGTCGGGCGGCTGTTCGTGGGCTTCTCATCTCCTCCCACGAAGGACTGCTCGCCATGACTGCTGTTGCTTCTGATCGGACCACCGCCGACGTCGATCTGCTGACGCTCACGCTGCACGTGAGTGATGAGCACAAGACCTGGTACCGACCGTCTTCGAGGGCGAGGACCCGGTCTACGTCGACAAGCAGGGCGCAGCCTGGCTGGGGGAACTGCCGTGCCTCGCAGTCGATATGGACGACTCGACCTGCTGCGGTCGGCTCCCTCGGACCTTCAACGCAGTGCTCGCGTCCATCGCCTGCGACCAGCAGCTCATGCAGGGGGCCACACTCTGACGCGCGTCCGCTTCCGGAAGGAGAGCGGCGGACATGACTATGCGTGCTGCGCACGTCCCCGCGCCCATGAAGCCAGGTCCGGTCGTCCTCCTCGCCGCCAACACCACCACGAAGGACGGAGACCCGACATGATGCTCGCGATCGGCGCGCTGCTCGGCTGCGCCGCCACTCTGCTCACCCTCGCCATCTGGCGCAGCCTGACCCGCACGCCGCACTGCGGGTGGTGCGCGACCGCCTCGAACTGGCCCACCTCCCGTCACGACGCCCTGCGCTGCCGCGGCTACGTCCAGGACCGCCGCCGCGAACGGCTGCGCGACATCAGGAACGGCCGCCCCGTCGAGGAGCCGAACCCATGGGGCGAGGCGTACCTACTCGAAGAAGAGATCGCCCAGCGAACGAAAGCCGACGCCTGAGCACCGAGACCACCACGGCCGCCGCCGACTTCGCCCAGGCGCTCGCCGAGCGGGCCGACGGATACCCGACCGACCCGCGGAGGGCACAGCGCCCGTGATCGCCACAGTCGCCGACCCGGCGACAGGCGAGCAGCACCCGGTCCCGATCGAGCCCGGCCAGCTCGACTGGGTGACCGCCCGGGTTCGGGGCGATCGGTCCACCTTCCGCTCCGCCCGGTGCCGCGGCAGTCTTTCACCCTGATCCGCCGGCTCGGTGTCGTGCCGTCCGTCATTCCTCGTCTTCGCAATGGCCCTGGTGGTCTGGTTCATCACCGCAACGCTCCGCGGGGTCAAGATCACGGATCTCGGATGGTCACGGCGTTCGGGGGGTGGTGTGGCCGATCCCGCGTCTACGCAGTTGGGCACGTATTGCGGGAGCTGTAGCCCTTGTCGCCCAGGACGTGGTCCGGGCGGGTTCGGGGTCGCCCGGGCCCGGCCCGGCGGACCTTGATGGTGTCCATGACCTCCTCGAAGCGGGGTGCAGTCGGCGGCGTTGCCGCCGGTGAGGACGAAGCCGAGAGGCCGGCCGCGGCCGTCGCGGGCCAGGTGGATTTTCGTGGTCAGTCCGCCTCGGGATCGTCCGAGGGCGTGATCACATATTTCGCCCCCCTGCCCTGCCCCTTTTTTCGGGCGCCCGCGGCATGCTGATGGGCCCGCGTGACCGTGGAGTCGACCGACACCAGCCAGTCGATGTCACCGGTCGCGTCCTTCTCGGCCTGGACCGCGGCCGGCATTCGCGTGAACGTCCCGTCCAGCGCCCACCTGCGGAAACGCGTGTACAGGGTCCTTCAGGGCCCGTACCGTGCCGGCACATCACGCCACGCCGCCCCCGTCCGCGGCTTCCACACGATCCCGTTCAGCACCCGCCGGTCGTCCAACCTTGGCCGTCCGGAGGACGACCGAGGCAACAGCCCGGACAGCGCCTCCCACTCCACATCCGTCAGCTCATGACGACGCACCATGCCGACATGATTTCCCATCAGAACCCTTTGAAGGCAAGCCCTAAAGCAGACCAAGTGAATGCCGAGCTAGGGGACATTTCGACGGGGTCTGGTCGGGAGTGGCCGGTAAATCAGCGAAGAACGCGAGTTTGATCGGCGAAGCCGATCCGGGACTGGGAATGACGAAGTGTTCGATCAGCGCGGCTGGTTCGGATGAAGCGTTGAGAGAGGAAATCATGTGATCGGCGGAGCCGATCCGGGTGGTGGCATGAGAGACAAGTGAATGTCTCAGCCCAAATCACTCAACTGCGCGCGGGCGATGTCATCGATCCGGGCGCTGTGTTGTGTGTTGAACCCATCGGGGTTGGCCGTGTTCAGGCCGGATCCCGCACTTGACCCCTTTTCCCTGAACGCCCATGTGGTGGGCGGCGCTTTGTGCTGCCCGCGCTGTAGGAGGAGATCGGCGAAGCCGATCCGGGACTGGGAATGACGAAGTGTTCGATCAGCGCGGCTGGTTCGGATGAAGCGTTGAGAGAGGAAATCATGTGATCGGCGGAGCCGATCCGGGTGGTGGCATGAGAGACAGCTGAATGTCTCAGCCCAATCACCCAGCTGTGCGCGGACGTTGTCATTGATCCGGGCGCTGTGTTGTGTGTTGAACCCATCGGGGTTGGCCGTGTTCAGGCCGGATCCCGCACTTGACCTCTTTTCCCTGAACACCCATGTGGTGGGCAGCGCTTTGTGCTGCCCGCACTGTAGGAGGAGAAACCTGATGAATCACGAATCCACGAAGTTGTCGGTCGCTTCCAATGGGGCCGATAACACGGGTGAGACCACGCAGATCGACCTGCTGGCCCGCCGGATCGGTCCGGCTGCGGCGCCCGCCAGCGCCCTGCACGACCACGACTCTTCTGCGAAGGACGCCACTACCGGCTTCCCGCCGGCCAAGCAGGTGGCCGTGATACTTCCCCGACCGGCGAGGACGGCGGGACCGTGGTCCGACAACGACCGTCTCGCCTCGGTCCTGACCGAACTTGTTGGCACCCGTGTCAGGGTCGTCGAACTCCAGGACACGGACACCGATCTCCGGTCGCTGCCGGACCGTACCGCCTTCGCCTCCGTGCTGTGGTGCCAGCTGAGGGCACTGCCCACCGCCGAGTGCAGCCGTGCCCTCCTTGACGACCAGGGAATCAGGGTGTGGACGGGCGAGGAGGCCGACGAGGGAGCCGCCTACAGCTTCGGGCGTCTTGCTCTGCGCGCCCACGCCGCCTGCATCGTCAACTGCCCGCCGCGCGCCCAGGCAACCATGATCGAGACTGTCCGACACCTCATCGAGGAGCATCACGTTCCGTTCCACGGACGTGAGCACGGACTGGTGCCCCTGACCGACGGCGACCAGCGGGCACGGCTCCTGCTCGGAGGGAAGGACGTGTCGCTGCGCAGGCTTGCTCCCGTCTTGCCGGAAGTGCATGTCGACCGTGGCCACACGCTCACCTGGACGGCGTGGCAAGACAACCGGGCAGCCGCACTCCGCGATATCCGCCGCGTCTACGGCACCTCGCCCGTGATCGTCCGCAGCTGCGCCGTTGCCGAAGACTCCTGGGAGCGCTCGGCCGCCGGCGAATACGACAGTGTGCCCGTGACCGGTGGCGGTGACACGCTTCTGGCCCAGGCGATCACCAAGGTGTTCGCCTCCTACCCGGCCCCCGACGCCGCCAACAAGGTGCTCGTCCAGCGCTTTCTGCAGCCGGTGCTCGCCGCCGCAGTGGTGACCACCCGCACACTGTCCGGAGCGTCCTACTATGTGGCGGCGCTCGACAGCACCTCAGGGCGCACTGACATGGTCACCAGCGGCACCGGAGACCACGTCGACACCTGGTACGTCCACCGGGACAGCCTGGAGCGTGTTCTGGAGAACCCGTCCGCTCACGGCCTGCCGGACTTCGCCGCCCGCGTTTTGGGGGCAGCGGCCCAGACGGAGGACGCGGCAGGGACGAACCGCCTCGACACCGAACTGGCGATCACCGAAGACGGCGTGCACCTGCTGCAGGTCAGGCCGCTTGCCGCGGGGCGGGGCCGGACGACTGACGACGCCCAGATTACCGCCATCCTGTCGGCAGCCCGGCGGACAGTCGAGGACATGAGCATCTCGGACAACCGTCTGCTCGGAGACCGGCCCGCCCTGTCCTGTATGGCGGACTGGAACCCTGCCGAGATGCTGGGTCGGCGACCTCGCCCGCTCTCCATCTCGCTCTACCGCCACTTCATCACTGATTTGTCATGGGCACGTCAGCGGAAGGAGTACGGGTACCGCGATCTGCGTGGTGTCCCGCTCATGCACACCCTGGCCGGACACCCCTACATCGACGTGCGCGCGTCGTTGGCCTCCTTCCTGCCGGCCGACCTCGGCGAGAAGCAGGCGCGCGAGGTGCTCCAGGCACAGATCGCGCGACTGAGCCAGGACCCGGACTCGCACGACAAGATCGAATTCGAGATCGCGGCCACCTGCTGGACGCCCGACCTGAGCCGGCGCACCTCCTACCTCACACAGTCGGGAGTCGGCCAGACGACCCTCGACAACCTGCACGACCATCTCCTGCGCATCACGCGGACCGGCATCGTCCGGCTGACGGGCGACATGAACGATCTCGCCCAGCTGGGCCTGCCGACGGAGAAGGACACCCACCCCAGTCGCCTCGAGGCCACCCTCGAACGGACGCGCCGCGCGGGCCAGGTCTTCGCTCATCTCGCCCGCGCCGGCTTCGTAGCCGTCGACCTGCTGCGCTCGCTGCGCGAGGCGGGGCAGGCCGACCGCTACGACGACTGGATGCGTGGTCTCGGGACCGTCACCACGCGCATGCAGCGCGACGCCGCCGAGGTTGCCGCAGGTCGCCTGAGCTGGGAGACGTTCGTCGACCGGAACCGATGGATCCGACCCGGCACCTACGACCTCACGGTCCCCAGTTATGGGCAGGACCCGGAAGGCTACCTCCGCCCCCTGCTGGACCAGCCCTACCACGTCGAACCTCTTTGCGGCGCTCCGTGGTCCCCAGAGCTCAGCCACCAGGTCGCCGGCGTACTGGAGCCCCTGGGGATCGATGCGGACGGTGCGGAGGACTTCTTCCGCAAAGCCATAACCGCCCGCGAACACGGCAAGGCCGTCTACGCGGCATGGGTCAGCGCCTCACTGGAAACCATCGCGACGCTGGGTGGAACCGCTGGCCTGAGCCGCGACGACATCACCCACCTCACCATCGCCGACCTCCTGACCACACCCTCGGACACCTGGCCTGCGACCGTACTTCGCCGTCGGGCCATTGGGGCCGCGGAGGCGCAGGTGGAACTGCCCGAGGTCATCACCGACACCGGCGACCTGCACTGCTTCCGCCGGGGATCGGGGCGCACCAACTTCATCGGCACCGGACGCGTGGACGGACGTGTGCACGCTGCTCCCGCACCGGCCAGCCCGCCGGAGTCCGGCAGCATCATCGTCATCGAATCCGCCGACCCCGGCTACGACTGGATCTTCGCTCACCGGCCGGGAGCACTGGTGACCGCATACGGCGGGGCCAACAGCCACATGGCCATCCGGTGCGCAGAACTCGGCATCCCGGCAGCCATCGGAGCCGGCCCCCAGTCCCATGCCGCCTGCGCCGTCGCCGACCGCCTGGTCGTCGACTGCGACGCACGCCGACTGGAAGTGATCCGGTGAAGGGACCTGGATGGATCGCGATCACACAGCGCCACGTCTCCTACCCGCACCGATCCGAAGAAGGTGACTACCTGGACCGCCAGTGGTACGCCCTGGAAGCGGTCAGCAACCGACGCCTCCTGGCCGTACCGAACAATCTCCCCATCGCTCAGCGCACACTGCGGGGCCTGCCCCTGGCGGCTGTGATCCTCACCGGCGGCAACGATCTGCCGTCCGTCCCGGACCCGAACGACGTGGCTCCTGAACGAGACCGCGTCGAAACGTGGCTCCTTGAGCAGGCGGAGGAACTGCGGACACCAGTCATCAGCATCTGCCGTGGTGCTCAATCCATCGCCCACCGCTTCGGTGCCCGGCTCGTGGACGGACAGCACGGCCACTCCGGTACCCGCCACCACGTCCGAAGCACAGGTGACGCCCCCTGGCAGTGGCCCGAGCAGTTCACTGTCGCCTCCCACCACCGCTGGGCCATCCCAGCCGATGGTCTGCCCGAACAACTGCGCCCCCTCGCCCTGGCGGAGGACGACACCGTCGAGGCGTTCGCCCACCGTGACCTGCCCTGGTGGGGACTGATGTGGCACCCCGAGCGAGAGTTTCCCGCAGGTCCCGCCGCTGATGCCCTCACCTTCATCCTCAACCACTCCACGAATCCGTCCCACTGATCCCAGACAAAGGAGCACCCGCAAATGCGCACCATCATCCTCGCGGCTGGCCGCGGTTCACGTCTCGGTCCGCTCACCGACCAGCGCCCCAAATCCCTCGTGCCGCTGGCCGGTATCCCCATGCTGACCCGGCTTCTCAACGCCCTCCGTACCGCGGGGCTGAGTGACATCACCATCGTCACCGGCTACCAGTCGGACCTCATCGGCAAGGCTGCTCCCGACTGCCGGACCCTGCACAGCCCCCGGTGGGCCCACACCAACATGGCCGCCAGCCTCCTGGTGGCCGCAGACGCGGGCCTGCTGGAGGACGGCGCTGTCATCTCCTACAGCGACATCGTTGTTGAGCCTCGCGTCCTGACCACTCTGCTGAGCGCCCCGTCCGCTCCGGTGACCCTGCCGGTCAACACCGCCTGGCTCGAGGTGTGGAGCGAGCGCATGGCGGATCCCCTCGCCGACGCCGAGCGCCTCATCCTCGACGCCAACGGAAGGCTGCTGGACATCGGCGGCGCCCCTCGCGGCCTGCACGAGGTGCACGCGCAGTTCATGGGACTCCTGCGCCTGGACCCGGACGGGGCCCGACAGCTCATCTCCTTCTACCGCGACGCCCTCGGGGCTGAGCCCGCAGCCGAGCGCTGGGACACCACCACTCTCCTCAGCGCCTGGCTGAACGCCGGCGGAACAGCCCACACCGTGCCTGTCCACGGAGGCTGGCTCGAGGTCGACACCCCCGAAGACAAGGACCGCTACGAGCAGCTGCACCGCCTCGGGCGCCTGGCCGCCATCTGCGCACTCGACATCACCGAAAGGGACGGCGACAACCGATGACGAACACCCTCCCCAGCACCAAACTCCCGACGGCTGTGCACTTCAGCGGTCTCGGTGGCAAGGGAATCGCCCCCGCCGCCTCCCTGGCCTTGGCCGCCGGCATGCGAGTGACCGGCGACGACCTGGTGCCCAACCACCGCACCGACATCTTCACCGCCCACGGCGTACCGGTGGCTCTCGGTGCCAATCACGTGCCCCATCACGTCGACCTGCTCGTCTCCAGCGCGGCCGTACCCGTGGACACGGCCGCCCCCATCCACCAGATGGCGCGCCTGGAATTCGTCCAGCACCTGTTCTCCCAGCACCACAAGCGCATCCTGGCCGTCGCCGGATCGCTGGGCAAGTCCACCGCCGCAGCCATGGCTCACCGCATCCTGTCCAGTGTCGCTCCCTCCGCCTACATCGGAGCCGATGTCCCGGGGCTGCTGTGCGGCGGAGAACTCGCGACCGGCGAATGGGCCGTGGTCGAAGCCTGCGAGTACCGCAGTGCCTACAGCGCTCTGACCCCTGAGATCGTGATCGCCCTGAACATGGTGCAGAACCACGAGGACGATCTCGGCGCCGGAACGGCCGGGTTCGAGCGGAGCATGACCACGTTTCTCACCGAAGGACCCACTCCTCCCGGCCTGATCGTCATGCCCTCCGAGGTGGCAGGCCTGATGTCCCCCCACCTCACCGCTGCCGGAACTGCCGGGCAGATCGAGGTGATCGGAGCCGGCGGTCCGTGGCAGGTTCACGTTCTGCGGCAGGACACCAAGGACTCCACCTTCCGGCTCACCCATGGTGGGCGCGATGCCGGAACATGGACCGTCCCCGCTCCCGGACCACATCTGATTCCCGGCGCAGCCTGCGGCATCGTCTCCGCGCTGCACCTCGGGCTCCAGACGAGCGACATTGCCGCCGGACTGGCTGACTTCCGTCTGCCGGGACGGCGCATGAGCGTCGTGCACTCGGACGAGCGACTGGTCGTCGTGGACGACAACGCACGTCAGCCGGACCAGGTCCGTGCCCTCATCCAGGCACTCCGCCAGGCCCACCCCGACCGGACCCTCGTCATCGCGGTGGCCCCTTGGGGACGCCGCAACAAGCGTGACCTGACCGCCTGGCCGGAATCGCTGTCCGGGGCAGACGCGGTATGGGTCCTGCCTGTCGGCGACAACGCGACCCCGGGAGGGGAGGACCCGGACGCTGATGTCCGGCTTACCGAGTTGCTTCGCCGCTCGGGAACCGTCGCACACGCCATCAAGAATGACATGGACCTGCCAATCCCGGGAGGTGGTGCGAAGGGCCTCGTCATCGCCACCGCCGGCTACGACGCCAATGCAGCCGAATTCGCCACGCTGCACCGGCAGGCCATCAACGCCCTCGGCAGTCCCGCACAGGAAGACGGAGAATAGATGTCCACCCGCCGCCGACCGGCACGCGTCACCGCCCTGCTGGTCACTACGCGCGAAGGGGCCGTCCTGCTCACGCAGGGCGGCCCCCGCCCCGGGGACCTACCCCATACCAGAATTCGGACCCGCGAGAACCCCTACAGCGCAGCACGACGTCTGGCAGCTGGCCTGAACCTCTCCCTCGCAGAGACAACGCTCCTGGCCATCGACGAAGCCGAGGGTTACAACGGACCGCAGACCGTCCATGTCATGTCCGCACGCCTGTCTCCCAGCAGTGCTCCTCCCGCAGCCGGACACTGCCTGACCCCAGTTGGCCAGGCAACCGCTGCCATGACACCCTCTGCCGCGGCACGGCTGAAAGCCGTCTGCCGGGCAACGATCCTCAACACCATGTCGCCGACCCGCCAGGAGCCCCTGAGGCTTGTCGACGGCCACAACCCTCTCCAACCCCCAACCAAAGCAGAACGAACCCGATCCCGCTTCACCTGGCATCCCCGCCTCACACCGCCCGAAGAGATACCAGTGCAACAGACCTGGGGATGGCTCGTCGATCCACACGGCCGTGTTCTAGTGATGCTCGACCGGCACGGCGTTCCAAGCCTGCCCGGAGGGCGCCCCGAAGCCGGAGAGAGCCCCTTCGAAACCCTGGCCCGCGAGGCAGAGGAAGAAGTGCAAGCAAGGCTGAGCACCCCCTACCCGCTGGGCTATCAGCAAGTGCGAGAGCACGGCCGTCCGCCTTACGCTCAGTTGCGCCTGGGAGCACTCCTGCGGGGCCTCGATTCCGCAGCCCCAGACCGCGACACCGGGGAGAAGTACCAACGAGTACTCATTCCTGCTCGACAGGCGAACCTGCTGCTCGGCTGGGGGCCGGAGGGAGACGCACAAGCACACGCAGTCTCACGGATCTGGCCTCCCCTCACGACACGTCCCGCCCAGTACGTGCCTGAAACCGGCCTGGAGTTCACCGAGGAATGACTGCAAGTGCTGCCTGGTCATCGGACCAGGCAGCACACGCCGCACCATGCACAGAGAGAAAACCGACGGGCCTCCCCTGGGAGGGCGAACCCAGCCCAGACCCTCGACAGGAACTAAGCGGAACCAGAAGAAGCAGAAAACTCAAAATTCCGGCGGACGATCGGCTGCAGGTAGTCCACTTGTTCCCCAGCAAGACAGGACAACTCGGCCTCGGAGTCGATCAGCGCGATCCTGTCGAGTTCAGAAGCCCGACCCTGTTCTCGCTCCGAGGACACCAAAGCCGCAAATCGTTGATGCAGGAATTCGGCAGGTAGAGCAGGAGCGCGAAACACAAAACCGACACTACCCCGCGCGCCACGCGTGACAACCCACAAAGACAGGGATTCAGGCAATGTGTCGATGCCGAGCTCCTCCATAAGCTCTCGGGCCGCATGTCGGCGAAGCAGAGCCACATCGAGAGACTCACCCCTAAGAGGGGGCTCCATGGAGCCCCCCGGCAGTTGCCATCGGCCGGGGGTGGACGTTGAAGAAGACATGCGGGCCACCAAAAGACGCCCGTCCTCCGTCGGCTGAGCAACGCACACGAAAACGGATGACACGGAGGGAGCGTCGGAAATCTGACGCAGCATACGGTATCTGTATGCCGCCCTTGCCCAGGAGAGAACCAAACTCCCTGGTTCCTTCCACTCTACATTCATGCAAGCTACTGTGGGCCCGTCGAAAAGGTTCGGATTTTCCTGAACCGCTTCAGACCAAGCACGTTCCATAGTCAGGCGGTCTGGCTCAGAAATTGGGTGCCACGCCTTTTCGGCGAAGCGGATGCGACGGACATCGAAAATCTCTACACCAGAGAATGCGTTAGTCACTGACCTATGCTCTCACATCGCGTGCGACGTGCGAGCAGATTGGTCCGGATCGAAGGATGACGGTCTCTTTCCAGAATGTCCATGCTGGCCACAGCTACACCTTCAGGAGTCAGGTGTCGGCGTACTCCTCTGAGTGCTCCGCCAAGTACAGATGGAACGCTGAGGGCCGCACGGTGGCCACTGTGGTTCTGACGCATGCTGACGCTGCCAACCTTCTTCAGGGTCTCGCTCATGGCGCTGCCTGAGCCGACCAGCCGAGAAATCCGCGAAGCCGAAGAGGTTGCCATGCGTGCGGATGTGTATCGGACGGCCGTAAGCCTGGTTCAGTCATCCCGGCTACAGGTGGACGCTGAGCCTGAGGACATTCTGAGACTCGCCCGTTACCTTCTGCGCGAGGAAAGCTAAATAGCGACTCTGTCACGGGTCACATACCAATTTCGGTATGTGGCCCGTTGGCGTTAAGGAGAGTTTGATGAGTATCCGGTGGCGGCTTGTCGTCGTGGCATTCCTGGTGCCGCTCTTCCTGCTGAGCCTCAGCGGGTGTGACGACCGTAAGTGTCTCGACTACGACACGCAGATTGTGAGCACGCTGACCATAGTGAACGGTAAGCCGGTTCCCGGTACGTCCGTGGTTACCCATTGCGTCCAGTACGAAGAGGTGAAGTCGAATGGCTGACCCGCATAAACCTAAGCTACCGAAATGGGCACAAGAGGAATTGCGGCGCCTGCGAATATATGTGCGCCACTTGATAGTCGATGGGGTGGCTGTAGCGCCTTGCTTGGGCGCGGGCAGTCACTGGTGCGGGCGGGTATCGTGGTTGCGATTTCCGACGCAAGTCGTAGCGACGGACCAGGCGCCGCCAATCAACTTCCTGCGCTATTAGTGCCGATTCTTATCTGCGGGTTTTCTGTGGGCGGGTTCATCTTGGGTTGGGGCTGAGGGAGTCTTTAACCGGAAGGTTTCCGGGCGGGTCCCTCCCGGGGCAAGAACAGGGGGCCGAGTGCTCGACTGGCGTCGCGGTCGGCGAGTGCGGGATCACCGTCAACTCGGTCCTGCCCGGAGCGATCCAGGTTCCTGCTGAAGAATCCCTCCCGCCCTCCGCCCGGGTGTCCCCCGAGCACCAGATCGCCCGCCAGTGCGTTCCCCGCCGCGGGCGGCCGGATGACGTGGCCGCCGCTGTCGCCTTCGTGGCAAGTCCTTCGGCCGGGTTCATCACCGGTCAGAGTCTCCACGTCGATGGCGGCTGGATGATGAACTGATCTCCTCGACAGCAACGCCTGAGGAGACACAGTGAAAGAACGCGTGCGTGCCGTCCTGATCACCCCGGCCCACACCATGCTCATCATCCGCCGCACCGTCCCCGGCCGCGACGTCTACCACGTCCTCGTCGGCGGCGGCATCGAGGACGGCGACCCCACACCAGAAGCGGCTCTCCACCGTGAGATCCACGAGGAGATTGCCGGGAAGGCTCATATCGTCCGGCTGCTGGGCACTCTCGCCGACACCGAACGCGAAGAGATCCAGCACATCTATCTCGCCGAGGTCCGGACCTGGGCCTTCGATGACCGTACCGGCAGCGAGTTCACGCGTGTCGATCGCGGCACCTACGAACTCGTCGAGACCCCCCTCACCACCCCCGAGGCTCTGGCCACCCTCAACCTCCAGCCTCCCACGGTGCTGCCCCTGATCCAGGAGGTCATGTCCGAATGGGCGTGAAGCGGCGCTGGAGGTTCGGCCTTCTGGCCGCGAATGCCGCGTGACAGCGAGGAAGACCGTCTGGTCGATCACGAGCTGTGCAAGGGCACGTGGGGTGAGCTGGTGTGTTCGGATCTCACGTCCAGGCGGAGCAGCCCGTCACCTTCGAAGGAAGCCGGTTAGCCGTATGGCGGTTGGCCTGACAAGCCCACCGCAGACTTCTGCACGGAGCGGTTCAGATCCGCAGTGCGCCGGCTGATCCTCGGCGTACGCCAGTGGGCACACCGTGCAGACCGACCACGGAAGGGGTTCGATTCCTGAGCGCTGCAGGTGATCCCTGTGGCGTGTCCCTGGAGATCTCTGCAGCTCCAACTTCCCCAGCACCCCGGTGCGCGCTCTGCCTTCGGGCAGGTGCGGCGCCGGGGTGCTGTGTTTTTTCGTGGCTCGCCTTACTCGCCCCGTGAAGGCAGTGAGCACAAGGGATCAGCAGAGCTGATCCGGATCTGACGTTGAAGAACGTCCTTGTCCCGCCAGGAGTCGAGCCATGAACTGCCCGAACTGCGCCAGCGATATGGAGTCGAGCGCCTACGACATCCGCGCTGGCAAGAAGGCCACGCACACGTGCTCCGAGTGCGGATACAGCGAAACACGCTGAGCGGCTGCTCCTCTCCTTCACCTGCGATCTCGGGCGAACCCATGACGGGCTCGCCCGCCGCCAGCTCCCTCCTCATCGGCGTCGCCGCCCTGGAAGCCGCACACATCTACGGCGGGCGCTGCGAACTCGACGAACTCGTCTTCTTTCGAACCCACGCGGGCGGCCCACCCCCAGCACAAGCACTGACCAAGGAGCACGGACCATCATGAGTTTCCTCAGCCGCATCGGCTGCATCGAGACCGAAGAGCAGGAGCGGTCCCGGCTGGCCCAGGCCCCCGAAGGCTCGCTGAACCACTACCTGTCAACTCTGCCCGTGACCATCGACGAGTGGCCCAAGGACCTGCTCGTCGAACTGCCCTGGCAGCAGCCGCGCACTCACCAGGCCTACCGCGTCGTCGTGGTGCCGATCGAGTTCCAGGAGGAGGCTCTGCCTGAGGGTGTCGAGGAGGAGCCGCTGCCGCGCAAGCGCCACTCCGGCGCTTGGATGTGTGCCGTGGTGTTCTCCGACCACCCGGACTACCCGGTCAGCGGCTTCCGCATCGATGTCCCAGCCGCCGAGATTGTCCGAGGCCGGAAGGTCGACCTCGCCACCGTCCTGGCTCCGTTGTCATACGTGTCCGGCGAGACTCTGCACACCCCGGAACCGCCGTGCGGCTCGTGCGAAGACCGCGGCCTCTTCCGCCCTCCGTTCTAACGCCACGGCGCCTCCGGATCCGGGACCTTTGGCCGGTCCCTCCCGGTTCGAGGCGAGGCGGGGCACTGACCGCACGCCGGTTTCCGCAATGCACCTGTGCGGTGTACCAGGTCACCAGGTACGCGGAACCGGTTTGGATGGTGCGCGAAGTCGGCGGCGAGCGGCGGCAGGTCGGCACCACAGCACCACCCGTAAGGGCGCGCTCGCGCTGGCGGTCGGCGCGGTTGCCCACGAGCGGGAGAAGGCCGCCGCCGCGCCCGACCGACCGTCGCGGAAATCCGGATGGCGTATCCGCTCGCCGGCGGGGGCGCCACGCTGCGCGAACACGGAAGGACTGCAGATCGCCGCCGGGTGGCACCTGATGCGGTTTGGGTTCGACATACGCGCGCGGCGCGGCCCGGGCGCCGTACACCGGCAGCGCGAGCAGCGAGGCACAGTGGAAGGAGTGGGCGTCGATGCTGCCCGACGGGCACCAGTGGCCACACACGGTGCGCGTCGCCATCACGGCAACCCCTTCTGGCGCCACCTGACCTTCACCAACGACATCGAGGTCCGGATCACCGTTCCACACGAGGCAGACCGGACGCCACGCCTCGAGCGGCTGCGCTGCACGGTCAAGCCCTTTGATGCGTCGAACCCGAGCTACACCGGGGACCCGCACGCCAGGGGGGTGGCCGAAGATCGGGCCCGACCAGGAAGGCACGGTCACAGCAAGCCTGAGTGGTCTCTTCTCGAACGGTGGCCAGCAACTGTGCCAGGACCGGATCACGATCCTCGTGCCGGACGGCAGTACCCAGCCGTAGCCAACTGGGGGCTCTCCCCTTCTGCATGATCAGCGGAGCTGATCCGGTCTGGCCTTCGGAAGATCACGTCCACGCCAGGAGTACAGCCGTGAGCCAGGCGCTCCGCTGCAGAGCAGCGCCGGGGGTCTCACTGCCGAGTCCATCACATCTTCCGGGGGAGATCGCCATGCCCGAGCGCACCGAGCACACCCTGCTCTACGCCAAGCATGTCGACGACGCCCTCGCCGAGCAGGGTGTCGCCGCAGTCGAAAGCGCGATCTCTGGCATCAGCCTGAGGATCAGGCCACCTCCTTAACTGTGCTTGCCCGCGGGCTTCGCGGCGACGGCCTGCTGCTCGACGTGCCGTGCCGCGATGTACAGGCCCTCGCGGTTCAGGTGTCGCGAGTAGCTCGAGTCGAGGTAGAGCACGGGCACATCGCCGGCGGCCTTCAGAAGCGCAGGGTGCAGCAGGTGCTTGATAGGACCCGAGCCGCCGCCGTAGACGTAGACGACCTCGGTCGTCGCACCGGCCTGGGAGAGGACGTCGCCGAAGGAGGAGACGATCTCGTCGACCAGGTAGCCGGCCTCGTCCTCGACGAAGCCGGCGGCGCGCTGGTGACGATTCTTCACCAGCACAGACGGCTTCGCGTGGAGGAAGTCCGCCAGCTGCTTGCGTGAGGAGAACTGCAGCGTGGCGTCCGACTCACTCATGCGCTCCATGGCGTTCATCAGCGCGGTGCCGTAGCCCTCGTCGAGCGTGGCTGCCGCCTCGGGGTTGAACCGCCCATCGGTGAAGACCGGGAAGTTCACGGTGCCCTCACCGATGTCGACGCCGATGGTGTTCTGCACCGCCACCAGATCGGAGGCCGTTACCCCTTCCACGACGGAGGCGTCGCGAGTGCGCAGATCATCGAGAAGAGCCTGGGCCAGCGGCTCGCCCTTGTCGGTGATGGCGAACTGCGCGGAGGCACCCTCGGCCATCACCTGAACGTCGACGAACTGCAGGCGCACCGAGACCGGGGTGCTGAAGTTCTTGATCGTCACCAGGTGCACCGCGGGGTCGGAGCTGCCCAGCAGACCGATGAACTCGGCGGCGTAGGCGTGGCGGCGCGCGACGAACTCGGAGATCGGCAGCGCCAGGCCGGCGCGCACGTGCACGCGCAGCTCGTGATCGGGCAGCGCGCCGTTCTCGCGGACGTAGTCGCGCAGGGCCTTCGCGGCGAAGGCACCCAGGACCAGGACCTTGCTCAGCTCCTGATCAGCCTTGGAGTGCTTGCCCAGTACCTCGAACTCGGTGAACTTCGAGCCGCGCACGCTCAGCGCTGCCCGGCCGAAGATTCGGCGGTCCGACGCCGCTACCAGGGTTGTGGTGAGCGAGCAGTCGAGCTGGTTGTAGAAGTCGCCGGCCATCACGGAGGCCGCATCCGCGTCGGGGAGCGGCACCTTCGGCGAGGTGCGGGAAGTCGAGACGACTGCGCTGGGCAGATCGATCTCGTCGAAGATCTCCCGCTTCGTATTCTGGATGACGCCCTTGACGTAGCCGTTGCCGACGTCGATGCCGCCGGTGAGGGTGATGATGTCGTTGCTGTTGGCGCTCATGAATCCGGTCCCTCGGTGTCTGTGTTGTCTGCCTGGAAAATGAAATTCACCGCGTCACTCAGCGCCGAGTACTCGCCATGATTTCGTCAATGGAGGCCAGCTTCGGCGGCTCCGGGGTTGGGCTGGGGGCACTTACCGCAGGATCCTCGACCGTCTCAACAGGTGTGGGAACCGGCTCGGGTCGGGCTACCGGCGCTGGTGCTGCCTTCTCGACGACGGCGTCGGCCTGGTCGGCGACCACGGGCTGTGGCCGGCGAGGAATGGCGGCCGGACGGCGCTCGGTGACCGCCTCGTCGTCCTCGCGCTGCTCGGTGCTCTCCAGCGGCGGCCGGCCGCGACGCGGCAGCTGCTCGACGGGCTTGTAGTAGACGTCGACGTATCCGTCGCGCTGAATGGACTCCCGAATGAGCAGTCGCAGTGACTGCGAGATGTTCTCCTGCTGATCGAGCCACTCGATCACCGAGGTGTCGGCAGCGGGCACGGTCCAGCGGATCTTGCGAGGTTCACTCGGCTGATTCGCCATTGCACTCACCTCGCCCTTCCGATCGCTCCTGCACTCCATCCAGTCGTTCGCCGGATGTCTCTCGCTCTGTCACATGGACTCGCCACCCTTCACGTTTCCCTTCGGATTCGAATCGCTATGAGCTCACTCTAGTGTCCCTATTGAGCCCCATGCAAGTCCCATTCGATACGCGAGTTGGACGCCATTAATGTCCCCGGTCGTCTCTGGCGGGGACACCTGCGAGACGCTGCAGTGCCCCTGCCGCAGACGACTGGGCGCAAGCCGACGGCGCCATGCGCCTATGAGTCCCACATGCAACGCAACAAGGGCTCCCACGGGACACCTGCGAGACACCTGGCGTCAGGGCGTGGTCTCGGGGAAGCCGAACGGGGGCACGCGTAAGCTCCCACTGGTGTCCCGACTGCGCCTCCTCAGAGACGCCACCCGGCTCCCGACGCAGACGTGTCCTCCGAGGGCACTATGTGCGACACCGGGGCGGCACTGTTGGAGCGCGCACGAGATACTGTGCGGACACGCACGGGACTCTGAAAGGCCCAGCAGCATCAGTCGGTGTCTTATGCGTGTCCCAGTCGCGGCCCCTGCGTGTTCCGGTGGGTCACCGCAGAGACGCGAGGGAAGCGCTGATTCACGGGGCCGCGAGGCCTGACCGCCCCCTTGCTGAAGCCATCCGGCGGGTACGTTGAGACAGTCACGGACCGCTGGCGGAGCGTGGCCGGCACAGCTGTCAGCGAGACACCGACACAGCGCTGGTGCGGCGGTCGGCACGGGGGCGTCATCGAGCCGACACGGTCGCGCAGAGTGAGAAGGGTCGAAGGGGGGAGTAGGCCCCCACACCCGGCGAGCGTGCGAGGAATGACGTGCTTGCACAGTACGGGCCGTGGGTGGAAGGGGCTCGGAGGCATTGCTGCGGAGGCGCCCCCTGGAGGAAGACGACAACGCTCCGATACCCCTCGAGCTGCTCGCTGTGCCCGATGGGCAGATGGTCGCCGCAGCCGGGGCTCTCTTCTTCTGATGCATCCACGAGAGACCGCCCCGGGCTCGCCGCGCAAGCGCGAAACGAAACACGGCCCGGGGCCGGATCGTGTGTCGACAAGGTAGTGCCGAACGCCCGCCTCCGGCGCGGTGCGTGACGTGCCGGCACGCCGCCGCGGCACCACCGGAGCAACGGCCAGAGCACAGCGAATCCAGGTCGGTGCAACCAGCAACACGATGGTGCGAGGCCGGCTACGCCGTCAGCAGCGAGCGATGAAGCAGAGCGTTATCCACAGCCGAAGCGACGGCGTCGCGCGAGGACGGATCCGCTGCTAGGCGAGGGCTGTGCCGCCTGCGGCAGCACGGTGGCGAACCGGAGCTGTGCGCCGGCGGGGGCAGACCCGTACCCCGCCTCGTTCGTGCCTCACGAGGACGGATCGGCACGGGGGTACGGCCGTATCCGGAACGACGAAACAGCGGTACGGCCAGAAGGTGTGATGACCAGGCGAAACAGCCAGACCCGTACTCCCGCCGCACGAAAGGGGGGAGGGGTACGAGTCGAGAGGGTACGGACCGTTTCCCCTGATGTTCCAGGCTTCCGCTCATGCTCCAGTCGTGGAACAACGGGGACGGCGACAAGGAAGTGAAAGAGCATAAGGGAAACTGATAACGCGTGCCCTGCGGACCCTCGCTCTGCTCGGCCTCTTTACTGCGCTCCGATGACGTGTCAGGCATAGCCCGACGGGTTTCCACCGGTCGCTGAGCTCGCCGGTCCCTCGGTCGCCGGTGCTCCCTCCGGCTATGCCCAGCCCTGCGCTCGAGAGGCGAACCCCAACGCTGCCCCGCCGCAGTTGTCCACAGACGTGCGGACCAGCGAGCGGACAGGGGTGAAGGGTGCAGCAGTGGACAGGCGGGCGGGCAGCGCCTGGCTCAGGCGAGAAGTGACGCTCCGCGCGGTGGCTCGCAGTGCGATCCGGCCAGGGGTGGATCACTCAAGCGGGATCTTCCGGGTCGTCAGCCAGCAGGGCCGGCGCGGGAGCTGGGCTGAACATCGAGATCGCACGGACCCCACCGGGGTCCGCACTCGATGGTCGCTACCCCACCCGAGTCCACGCAGAGGCACAACGTCGACACAGTCCCAGCCTGAACTCGTCCTGCGATAAAGGAGCCTGCTGCGTGCCGAAGTTGTAGCAGTCGAACAGCGAAGCCGTCGCCGAGTATGCGCTCCGGCGAAGTCGGGGACGTCGATAGTGTCGACTTCACCGACGACGAGAACAGAACGGTCGTCACCGTGAGCATCCCCCGCAGCGGTGACGGGATGTACATCGCCCACGTCATGCCGATGTGTAGTGACGATCAGATCCGCGTCGAGCTCCATCGGGGGAAGGGCCTGGCCGTGATCGGGTCCAGTACCGGCCGGCCGGAATGGGGCAGCGGCATGCAGGCCGCCGCGCCTGCCCAGACGTCATGACCACAGCTCTCGATTCCAGCTGTGGAGACCACCGAGTCATAAGGAGAGGAGACTCGAATGATTGCTGAAATGATTCCAGAATCGTCCTCGCGCGTCGTCCTCGTCACCGGTTCCCGCAGCTGGAACGACGCGAAGAGCATGCGTGAGACGTTCAGCGACGCCTGGCGCGGCTGGGGGCCCAAGAACGTCACCCGGCCGGTGCTTCTTTCGGGGCACTGTCCCAAGGGGGCCGACGCCATGGCTGAACTGATGTGGCGGGACGCAGGCTCCGAGATCACCATCCTTCCCGCCGATCGGTCGGCCCACAGGGGAGCAGCCGGCTTCCAGCGGAACCAGGAGATGGTCGGCGCCGCCCAGGTCTTCCGCGAGGCCGGGGCTCAGGTGCTGTGCACGGCCTTCCTCAACCTCTGCCGGAAGCCCGGATGCCCGAAGCGAAGCCAGGAGCAGCTCATGCCGGATGCATCGGGGCACTTCTTACACGGCACCATCCACTGCAGGGCTCGAGCGCGAGCTGCGGGGATCAAGACGACCAACGTGAGCCATTGGGTCTGAAGACGCGCGAAGGGCCCTGCAGTGTGCTGCAGGGCCCTTCGGGGGCGAACGAGAGAAGTCGGCCAGGAGGCGAACATCAGGCTCAGCGCTAGTTGCTCCGATCGATGCCGTGAGCCTCGTCGTAGGCCTTCATGACCTTCTTCGGGATGCGCCCCCGATCCGCGAACTCGTGGCCCTTCTCCTTGGCCCACTCGCGGATCTTGTCTCGCTCCTCGGCAGTCGTCTCAGGTACGACTCGCTTCTTGGGTGCAGGCCTCCCGGCTTTCCGGCTGACCTCCATGTACGACTTCAGCGCAGCCTCAAGGCTCTTCTTCTCCTCAGCTGTGAGATCGACTTCGTACCAGGTGTCTCCCAGGCCGAAGGTCACGGTAGCCGCATCCGGCTTACCGCTGAGATCTGACTCGACAATGCTTCGAATAGCCATACTGGGGAGAGTAGCTGATGCGCAAGGACTTTGGAAAGCCTGTCGCAATCATTCGACATAGGTGTGCCATTCGGGGCCCGAATGAGGCTCAAAGATGCTGGTGAATTGGCAGAAGAAGTGACTGTTACTGCTAGAATCGCAGTAACGTTGAAAGGCGTCTCATGCCCCGTTCTCCACCGACCAGCGACCCCGATCGAGAGGGCCTCCACGATGTCCACGCTTCATGCCGTCGACGACCACTCGCTCGCCGACGAGGACATCGACCTCTTCATGCTGCTGTGCCAACGTAGAGGATGGTCGGATCAGTACCTGAAGGAGATCGAGTCCACCGAGCACGACGAACTCCTGGACCTGGCCGAGATGGTCGAAGCCCTTCATGACTCCCGGAGCGCGGGCAAGAAGATCAGCATCGCCCCCGACTTCGACATGGACGGCATCTCCTCTGGCGTCCTCGGCCACGCAGGCCTGCCCGAGCTCGGCTTCGACGTCGAGCTGCACCTGCCCGACTACCGCCGCGGCCGCGAGTTCGCGCCCGAGGGCGTCGCCGAGATCCATGCGAAGTGGCCTGATACCCGGGTTCTGCTCACCTGCGACGGCGGAGTGAACTCCCACCGCGGTATCGCCGTCGTGCGTGCCCTGGGCTGGACGACGTTGGTGACCGACCACCACGAGGAGCTCGCGTCGGGCTCGACCGCGGACATCACTGTCGACCCGTGCCGGATCGACGAGACCTACGCCCATACCGGGATCTGCGGTGCCCACGGCCTCTACCGGGTGATCGAGGCGTACACCCGCGTGCACCGGCCCGAGAAGCTCTGGGAGATCCGCCTGCTGCGTCTGTTCGCCGGCCTCGGCACTGTCTCCGACGTCATGCCCGTGCCGTACGAGAACCGCCAGCTGGTGCGCGATGCGATCTCGATTGCCCGCCTGCTGCGCGTCGCCGCGCCGAAGACCATCCCCAATCCCTGGGGTGGGTTCGACGCCGACCCCGATGCCATCGACATCGACATCGAGCAGTCGATGCTGATGCAGCTGCTGCGCACCGAGCCGCATCACCCGGTCTTCCTCCGGGCCTTCGAGGGCTTCGCGATCGTGCTCAAGGCCTTCGCCCAGGCCGGCAAGATCGCCGGGGACCAGCCTCTGGCCCCGTGGGTGTACCTCTTGGACGCCCCCGGGCACGTACGGGCTGCCGGCCAACCGGATGATGGGGATCAACGGCCACCCGGTCGTCCTCGTCAACCGGCCTGCGGGCCCCGACGATTTCGTCAGCGGTTCCGGCCGCGCGCCGAGGTGGTTCGACATCATCACCAGCCTGGAGCAGCACGACGGTCTCAGCGCCATCGGACACCAGCAGGCCTGCGGCGTTCGCGTCGCGAAGGCCGAGAAGCTGGGCGACCTAGGTCCTCTCTTTCGGATCTTGTCGGCCGGGCCCGCGGCGTCCGGTGCCGTACATGGCAAGGCGGAGGGGTGCAGCGTGTACTGGACGTACTCGGGCGCCCCGACAACCTGGGGGTCTCCCCGGACGGAGTCTGGGGGATCAGGTGCGGTGCCGGGCGTCGCGGGTCCGGCAAGATCCGGAAGAGACGGCCTGGCCGCCGTGCTGCAGGAGACCACGCAGGTTGCCCTGCTCGCCGTCAGCACCGATGGCCCCAAAGGCGATCTCGTGCTCGGCCCGGACGCCGACTGTGACGCCGGCCTTGAAGATCTGCAGCCGCTGTTCGAGCTGGTGCGCCGGACCGAGGGCCCCAAGCCCTTCGGGTACGGCTTCACCACGCCGGTCGTCGAGATCGCGATCGAGCCCCTGGGCCTGCGCGTGGACCGGATCGGATCCGAATCGCACTACCTGCGCCTGGTCACCCGGTCCGGCCCGTCCTGCCTGTCCTGCCTGTCCTGCCTGTGGTGGAACGTCGCTGAGGAGAAGTTCGACGTGATCCAGAGCTTCGTGCAGCGCGCCGGCCGTACCCAGCTCGGGACGCTGCGCTTCACGGCGACGTTGCAGCTGAACACCTTCCGCGGCGACACCCGAGTCCAGGCCGTCATCAACGAACAGATCACCACGGCTGCTTGAGCCCCGTAGAGGAGAAGACCATGACGACGCCACCGACCACTTCGCGTCTGCTCGGCATCGGGTGGTGCGCCCTCGTGCCGTTCGCCGTCGTCGCGGCCTACCTCGGTCTGGGCACCGTCGCAGTCCGCCTCATCGGCGAGCCGATCGTCGCGACCTCCGTCCTGGGCATGCTTGTTGTCGTCCTGGTCGGCTCAGTGAGGATCCAGCGGCCCCAGTGGCTCGCGCATGCGCCGGCCCCGCGGCCGAGCATGGAAATTCCGCGCTTCGGGTGGACCGCCGTCGGCTGCGCGGTTCTGGCATTCCTCGCCGGGCAGTCGCTGGCCTTGTGGATCTACGCCGCGACCGGGTCCACAGGCTTCGACGCGTCGAACCAGACGAGGCACGCGGCTGGAGTGCTGGCGACCCTGCTGCTCGCCATGGTCGCGGCTCCTGCGGGAGAGGAGGCCCTGTTCCGAGGGCTGGTCTACCCATTGCTGCGCAAGCGGGTGAGCATCCTCGCTTCCACGCTGGTCACCGCCGTGGTGTTCGGCCTGCTGCACGGCAACGCCGTGCAGTTCGCCTCGACCCTGCCATTGGCGGTGCTCCTGGCCCTGATCTACGAACACACGCGCGTGCTGTGGCCCTGCGTGCTCCTGCACCTGGGCTTCAACCTCGCTGCCGCCCTTGTCCCAGCACAGGCGCTCTTCGCTCTGGCGAACCCCGTCTCCGCAGTGCTCCTGTACCTGGCTTTCGCTGGTTGTGCCTTTGGGCTCTACCGGCGGGTCGCCGGCTTGACCGCGCCAGGCGAAGTCCAGGCCCCGGGAGGCGAGTCCGCGATGCAGTGAGCGAGGTACTCAGCCTCTTCTGGAAAACGATGGTGCCCTCCGCACTGGACCTGACGGCCTGCCAGCCACCGGTCCCGCGTACGGAGGGCATGTTCGTGGTGACTGGGGCGATCCGGCCACCGGGGGTGTGGCTGAAGGTAACTAATCAGTGATGCTCATCAGGAGGGGAGAGGATCTCACGCCGCCGATGTCGAGAATGACGCAGGTCGCGGACACGCGAGCTCCCCCTCTTCGTCCTCGTCTTGTCAGCGAGGACAGACCGCCCGCTCATGTGATCGACTCAGACACTGTCGCCTCTCGCTCTGGGGCAAGATCAAGCGATCTTTGAAGCTGTGACAGCCCCGTCGCAAGACGCAGATCCTGGGGAGCCATCCTGGGCGTCACTGGAGGAGGAACATCTTGCGGAGTAGTGCGAATCCGGCTCGGCCGTAGAGCTGCCGCTTGATCTTCTTGATGCGGTTGACGGCGCCCTCGATGCTGCCGGAGCTCCAGTCGAGTGTGAGCCCCGCGACGTGCCCGCCACTCCGTACGTCACCCGCCTCCTTGCAGGCGCCGTGATCGGCCACCTGCCGGTCGCAATGGCCCCGCCGGCGATCCTGATCGCGGCCCGGGCCGACGGCGGAACACTGAGCCTGGCCGGAGCCCTCGCCGCCGTGTATGGTCTCGCGGCTGCAATCGGCCACCCCCTGTGGGGACGCCTGCTGGACCGGCGCGGCCACTACCCCGCCATCGGTCTGACCGCCCTGACCTCCGCCGCCGCCTTTACCGGTCTCGCCTCCCACTAACCGGTCCAGCACCCCGACCTCGCCGCGGCCATCGCCGCGGTCGCCGGCGTGTGCACCCCGCCGCTGGAGGCCGCGCTGCGCGTTCTGTGGCCGCACGTCGTGCGCAGCCCTCACCAACGGCGAGCCGCGCTCTCGCTCGATGCCTGCGCCCGGGAACTCGTGTTCATCGGCGGCCCGCTACTCGTCCTGGCCCCGCACACCCTCGCCGCCGCCGAACGTCACCACGCCGAGTACCTCTCGACGATGACGCCCGCGGCGCTCGCCGTAGGCAGCCTGATCGGCGGCCTCCTCTACGGACGCCGCACCTGGCCCGGCACGCCGACGCGTCAACTCCGCACGCTCGGTTGCGGCTTTGCGGTCGGCTCCCTGCCGACGCTTGCCGACCCCGCCCCTGCCCTGGCCATCACGGCCGCCGTACTGCCCGGCCTCTTCCTCGCGCCGCTGCCGGTGACGGCCTTCCACACGCTGGACTTCCTCGGCCCCCGCCTACTCGCTGAGGCGTCGGCCTGGCTCATCGCCTCTCTGGGCCTGGGACAGGCCGGTGGGATCGCACTCGCGGGGCTCGTGCCAGCGGCCACTGCTCCCGCGGCAGCCGCAGGTGTTGCCGCCGGCGGGGCCGCAGCCGGGTCCGTCGTGCTGCCGCCACTTCACCCCTGCTGCCGACCGCCCTCCGGTGGCGGCTACTCAGCCGAGCCGCCGACCGGACCATGAGAGAAGTAAGTCGGCCTCCCCCGCACAAGGGTTGGGGCAGACTACGGCGAGAATGGATCCCGGGTGCACCCGAACGTGCGCTGAATCCAGTCGACTTGACAGGATCGTTATGTGTAGGGATATCGTACGATCTCTCATCAAGTGGGCTAGATGGTCAACATCTTTGGTTGACCTGGCCATACTGTTCAGTTCCGCAACGGGGGTAAGGCCAGTACATGCGGTGGAAAGCTCGCCGCGTCGGCAAGGGGTATGCGGTCAGCCGCCGTGCCGTACGCAGAGTGGCCGGGAACATCGTTGAGGAAACCAAGCGCCGGGCGCAGCCGTTCGACAACATCTTCCCCCCGCGCAGTGTCCGCGGATCACGACCGGTCCACCGCATTGCCACCCGGGCGTTCACGGGCGCCGTCATCGCGATGGCCTTCGTGTCCACCGTTGCGTTCGAGGTTGTCGCCGAAGTTCCGTACTTCATGGAACCGCACGCCGGCGTCTTGGGTCTGCATATAGGCATGGGCCTGTTCTGTCTCTGCACCGCTGCCGTCGCGGTCTGCGCGGCGCAGCGGCGCGGCGCGGTCAAGCAGACACCCCGGCGGGCGGTGAAGCCCGGCAGGGTGGTGATGGCCGTGGCGATGGTGCTGGACGTCGTCTACGACGTGCTGCACATGGTCACCACACGTCGTCACGCTGGGCAGCGAGGCGGGGGTTCACTGCACACGCGGAAAGTCTGACGACTACTGGCTCGGCCTGCCCAACGCATGCCTGAGCGCGGGGCGGGTGGCGACCCGAAAGCAAGCGGGGCAGGGGCGAGGGGGGACGGGGCGATGAGGTGGGCTGCTCGACGGAAGACCGCCCGGAGCGGGGAGAGTGGCGGGTTGCGTGCAGAACCAGGCGGTAGAACGCCGACGCACCTCGCGAGAGCGGTCATGCGGTGGCGCGGGGACCCTTCGCGACGCGCCCTCTTGAAGGAATGCGAGAAGCTGCTTGCCGATCTGCCTGTGCCCACTCCCTTCAGTGTCGAGGCGCTGGTCCGGAACATGGAGCATGCACTGAAGCGTCAGATTCGGCTGGTGCCTTTTGACGACCCGGATGGAGGGCTGGGCACAGCCTGCGGCCTTCGAGTCAGGACGCCGGAGTTCACGGTCGTGCTCTACCGGCGCCGATCCAGCCGGAACCAGACCGAGCACATCATCCTTCATGAGCTGGCGCACGAGTGGCTGGACCACGGGAGCACCCTGACCGATGAAGAGGTCGAGCGATACGTCCCTGAGCACATCCGGGAGGAAGTCCTTCGTCGATTCCCCTCGGCTCTGGTCCAAGGCCGCGTGAACTACGACAGCCCGGAGGAGCAGCAGGCCGAGTTGTCGGCGTCCCTGATCAAGCGGTTGGCCCGCCGTCAGCCGTTGGCCGGCGACGACATGGTCAGCCTCTTGGAGTCCTCGCTCTCCCACCCGGTTGCTCCGCCGCGGCGTGGCTCCAAGAACGAATAACGGACGGCATGCTCGACTTCTTCAGGTACCTGACCGCGGCAGTGATGACCCTCATAGCCGTCTGGCGATTCCCCGCCGTCCGGTACGGTGACGCCCACCGCCGAGCCCTCTGGGGCGGCTACGCCGGATTCTCCGTGGCCTTGTGGCTCTACACACCAGCAGCGCTGCACGCCGTGGACCGCATCCCCGTGATCGACCTGAACGCTCTCCTCAGACACTTCGCCAGCACCGCCGCCATCATCGCGTCCTTGACGTACGTTGCGACCAGCTACGGCAAGAGCTCCGAGGCCGTGGTGCCCCGACACGTCACGGTGTCGCGCTGGATCGCCCGTGCCTCCTACCCGGTGGGCGCAATCGGCGTGACCCTGCTCACCATTCTCTTTTTCACCGTTGTGGACCGCCACCGGCAAAGTGAAGACTTTCTCAGCGATCATGCCGGGGAATTGGGCGCCGCTGTGTATATGAGCGTCTTCTACTTCTTCCCGCTCGTCACAACCGCCGTCTGCGGCTACCAGTGGTCGCGGGGGGCGCGAGAAGCCGAGACGACCAGTATGCGAATCGGTCTCAGGCTCATGGGAATCTCGATGTGGATGGGGCTCATCCATACGACGGCCCGAATCGTCATCGTGTGGACGGCGGTATTTTTCCCGATGAGCCATTCCACAGTGGAGATACTCATCGATCTCACGGCGATGTGGATGAACCTGCTCTTCCTGATCGTGGCTGTAGGCGCGAGCATCCCCACCACCAGCGTCGTTGCTGCTCGCTGGAAGACATGGAAGACCCTCTACCGGCTTCACCCGCTCTGGTTCGACCTGGTGAAGGCTTTCCCCGGAACGAGTCTCTATCCGCCCGGGTCGCGCCTGGCCGAGCTGATCCACATGCGGGTCCCCAGCGATGTCCGCCTGGACCGATGGACCCAGGACGTCGCTGATGCCTGCGAGAAGCTCCGGTACTACGCCCCGGAGACGCTCTTGTGGGCTGCTGAGGAGACAGCCTCGTCGCACCCCGACCCCGAGCCGGGCGCCGAGGCGTACTGGATTGCCGCGGCGCTCCGTGCCGCTGCCTCCACAAAGGCCAGCCAGTACGCGACAGCCCCGCTCCAGGAGAAACCTTTCGTCGACACGAACAGTGAGGCGGCTTGGCTCGTGCGAGTGAGCAAGGCTTACGCGGTCATCACCCCGGGCGACGCTCAAGAGCTTCTGCAGCAGTCTGCGGAGCTGAGTCTTGAACCGGACGCGTAAAGCGGTGCAGCCCGAAAATGCTGTTCGAGTTGCAGGTACTGCTCCTTGCGGCTGAAGAAGTCGACTCAATTGGGAGGTCGCGTGAAATAGGAAATAGACCCCAGGTGCTATTGCCGCCCTTCGGATTCGGGCGGGGCCGCCAGTCCCGCAAAGAGGTGGCTGGTACCGTGGGCCAGACAGTGGGTGGCATCGTTTTCCGCCCTGTAAATACCGCCGACCCTGGAAAGCGAAGCGCAGGCGCTGTCGCCGCCACGCGTATGCCGGGGCCGGAACGCTGTCCAGTACGGGCGGCGCCCAGATTCTCAGCACTGGAGTTCCTGCATGTCTCAGCACACCGGCCTCGTCCTCGACTTCGGAGGCGTGCTCACCACACCGCTCCTGCCCGTGGTGCTCGCCTTCGAGCAGCGTGAAGGGCTTCCCCAGGGTGCATGCATCTCGGCCCTGTACCAGGACGAAGAGGGCGTCCGGATCACCAGCGACCTCGAGCGTGGAGCGGTCAGCCAGACCGAGTGGAACGAGATTGCCGGCAAGAAGCTGGGCGTCTCTCCCGACAACTTGATGGGCAGGATCTTCGGAGGCCTGCGTCCGGAGCCGCTGCTGATCAGCGCGGCCGCCGCGGCGCGGCGAGCGGGGATCAAGGTGGGCATCCTGTCCAACTCGGTGGGCCTCGCGCCCTGGGACCTCTACGACGGCTACGACCTCGACAAGCTGTACGACGTCGTGGTGATCTCCGAGCACCACCAGCTGCGCAAGCCCGACCCCGAGCTCTTCGAGATCACGCTCAAGCTCATGGAGATGCCTGCCGAGCAGTGCGTCTTCGTGGACGACACCGAGGCGTACGTCCAGGCGGCGGAGCAGCTCGGCTTCGCGGGGGTGCACAACAAGGACCCCAAGCAGACGGTGGCCGACCTGTCGAACCTGCTGGGCGTGGACCTCACCGCCGCACCGTAGCCGGCCCCCCGGGCAGGCGCCTGGTCCAGCCGTCCCCGGCCGTTGGCCACCTCACTGCGAGGTGGCCAACGGCCGGGGATCTGCGTTGTGCCGGTGCGGCTCGGGACCCTGGTCGGACGCGTCAGAACTGTGGGACCACATCTGGTACATGGAAGGTGCCGTTCCGCCCCCGGACGAAGCCCGGCCGTCGGCTACCTCGACACGCCGCATGGGGCGTGCCCCAAGCTGCAGCTCAGCCGCGGAGGGCGTCAGGCTGAGGGCGGGAAGCGGCCGGCTCCGCGATGGCCAGGGGTGGACGGCTCGGCGGCGCTGTCAGGGCGTGGCGCCGGCGTCACTGCTCGCTCTGCTTGCCCGGCAGCTTGTTCTTCAGCTCTCCGACGACTTCGTTGATCTTGGCCATCATGCCGGCCGACAGCCCCGCCTGGTTGCCGCGGGCGGCGAGGCCGAGGATCTGGCCTTGGTGAATCGACCCGAGGAAGCGGATGGCTTCGAGGAATTCACCGGCCGCAGGGCTCAACTCGGCGTCGTCCTGGAAGAGGGCGATGTCGACCTGGAGAGCATGAGCCAGGCCGGCACGTACTGCGTCCGAGGCAGTCGTTGGGGCGCCCGAACGAAGCGCGGCGATACCATCGGCAGTCATGTGCGTCGTGCCGCTGTGCTCGTTGACGGCCTGCGCGATCTGCTCGTTGGACGGAGACGTCCGGCCTACGTACCCGTGCTCCAGAAGATAGTTGATCTTCTCGCCGACCGTGCGAGGTGCAGACGGACGAGCTTCCCTCAGCGGCCGCACCCTGCGGAGCCCGAACGAGACATCCTGCGCGGTCAGTAGCTCTTCCGTCGTCACCCCGTAGGCGCGCGAGAGAGGTCCCACGTAGGCATCCTGGAGTCGACGCCTGCCGGACTCCGCGTTGCTCAGCGGCACGCGACTGGCGTTGATGGCCTCGGAGGCCTGCGCCACGCTGAGGCCGGCGTCGCAGCGGAGCAACTGCAGGTCCACGGCGCCGTCGTAGGGGAAGAGGACGTCAAGGTCCTGACCAAGTGCCGACGCGATCCCTGGGAGTTTCTCCCCCTTGGGGAACTCCTCACCGCTTTCCCATCGCGCCACGGTCGGGCCGCGGACACCTACCTTCGCGCCCAACTCCTTCTGGCTGAGCTCCCTACCCCGTCTGACAGCCCGCACTCGGCTGCCGTCGAATTGACGTGGCACATGAACTCCTGCGACTTGGCGGTCTGGACCTCGGGTGGCGACGAGAGAACCCTAACGGCAACTGGCTTGATCGATCCATGCATCTACCGTACGTTTCTGTATCGCACCTGATGGTGGGGCTCCGCTCGCGCGTCGATCCTATGCCCTGGTTAGTCCATCGCTGAACTACTCGCCCTGTTCAAGGCGGGTCCACCGGACCCGGTCATGCAACGGTCCAGGAACCTGGAAGGATCCCACCGATGATCCAGTCCCACCCAGAGGTGTTCAACTCTGGCGAGTTCAAAGGTTTCAACGAAGCCCGGCGAATCATGTGGTGCTATGAGGCTCGTGCCCGCGTGTGCGAGCGGTTCGAGGAGACGAGCTTCATCGACGACATCAACGTTGCAGCGGTCCACGTCGACAACACCACCAGGGCGGACCGCGTGTTCCTCGTGGCATTCGACGAGGCCGGCCAGCAGGTCGGCGTCGACACGCTCTACATCGACGGACCGAATCAACACCTCGACATCGCTTCCGAGTTCGACCACGACTTCACTGGGATGGACGTCGTGCCGGACTCGCAGCTCGACCATGCCATCTCTCGCGAGAACGGCTGGGTCGTCAACCTGAAGGTACTGCGCGAGTACGAGCCCTTGGTCGATCGCCGGGCCACGCAGCGTGCGGTGTTCTTGATGCATCTGCAGGACATGATGAAGACCGGCGATGCCCGCGGATTCCTGTTTGGTCGAGGTCAGTCCGATGAGACTGATGCGGCGTGAGGGACCACGATCTTGTACATCGGACGACCCCGCTGACCAGGCTGTCGGCGGGGTCGCCTGATCTCTGACGTTGTTGCGGCGCCGCATTCTCGCAACGAGGGGGGATCAGCACAGCTGATCCGGGTGTCGAACCCGGGCCGACTGCAGGCGTGCCGTGGACCGGCTCGCGCCGGTCCCGGCTGACGCCTGGCGGTGAGCCCCACGAGGTCAGGCAGTTCGTCTTCGACGCAGTCGCCTTCTAGGAGCGGAACCCGTGAGCGAACCGCTGAGCAGAACGGCATCCTGTCCATGGACGACGAGATCGAGAAGCTGCGCCGGCTGCGCACGCGACTGATGGACCTGCAGGCCGCCGGTCAGCAGAGTTCTCCGCTTGAGGAGACGACACCCTGACGGCCTCGTGGCGTCAGGGCGTCGATTCAGGCTCGGTACGTGACGGTGTTGCCCTGTCGCGTCGTCACACCGGCGGGTTGAGCAGCGAGGCCCCCGCGTTGATGAGATCCTGAATCTGGACCTTGCTCATCTCGACCAGAATGCCGATCGGAACCCCCGTCGCCCTCGAGATCGCGGCGAGCGTATCGCCCGGCTCGATGGTGGACGGCTTCGTCTTCGGCGCGGGCTCGGCCGGTGCGCCCGATCCGTTGGGTCCGTTGGGCTCGTCCTCGTCCTCGTCGCCGCGACCGGGCGTCGGAGCCGGACTCGCCCCGCTCTCGTCCTGCTTCGCCGTGCTGTCCTCGCTCGGCTGCTGGGCGCTGCCGCCTCCGGCGTCCTTCTCGTCAGGGTTCCCCGGTACCTCGGCCGGGGCGTGATTGCCCTGCAGTGCCTGGGTGAAGCCGCCGTCGGAAGTCGCGAGCTGCGTCAGGCCCCAGCCGGCGAGGAGCGCCGCTCCGCCCGCCATGACGCCGGCCGCGATGAGCGGCCCTTTGCCGAAGCCCATCGGGCCGGCGTGACTCCCGGCAGTCGCCTTCGTCTGTGCCGTCGGCTTCGACGCCGTCCCCACTGGCCCCTGAATCGTAGCCGCCATCCCTGCCTCAACTCCTCTATGAATAGCATGCAGAGTCATCCGTGTCCAACATTGACATTCTACTCATAGTCGAATCCAAGTCGATACGATAAGGGATTGAATGGTGGTCGGAATCCTGTCCGATGGGTCGCCAATGGATCCCCGAACCATCGACCGCCAGGCCGAACGAAGGAAGCGCACCACCATGGCCAACGACGATCATTCACGCCGAGGTCCAGTTCGCCGATCCGAACAACCCACCCTCGAGGGGCAGTTCGTTTCCGAGCGCCGCTACGGCTCCCCGAAGCGGCCCGAAACCGGACCCAACTACTCCATCGACTCGAAGGGCACCACCCTGCCGGTCATCGCGATCCCTTCTTTGAAGGGCGACGGCACCTACGACCAGGACGAGTCCGGCCGGGAGCTCGTGCATGGCCTCGACGTCACGCTCGTCCTTCAATAACCGCGGTCTGGCCCTCAAGCAGGTGATCGTTCACGAGTAGCCGCGCTACTGCAATGCCGGCGGCATCGATCAGGCTGAGCTGGCTGCGCGTGGCATCGTGCTCAACGGCACGCCGCGCTCCGTTCAGGCCACCCCTGCCAGTGCTGCCCCTCCCACCGCTGTCCCGGTGGCGACCGAGGTGGAGGACGGCCTGTCCTTTCCGGCCCCGCAGCCTGCGTCCGCACCTGTGGCCGTGGCCGCTCAGGCCCTGGTTCGGACTGCCCCGGCGACCGTCGGTGCTCCGCGCCGGCCTTCGCGTCCATCGAGGACCTCTACGCGCAGCCGGCCGTGAAGGCCGGCGAGAGCTCCGGCGCTTCAGCGTCCGCTGTCGACACCACCGAGGACATGCCCGGCATCCCGTACTCGCAGGCCATCATCGAGCAGACCCTGTCCGGTGCACGTCATCAGCTCCGGGATCCCGGCGACTTCAACCACGACATGTCCCGCTGGGAGTTCTCGGTTCTCGCCTCGCTCTACGGCCGGATGCGGACGCAACTGCGGGCCTGCAGTGCCCTCGGCGTCGAGTACTCGACAGGCGACACCTCGTGGGTGCTCTACAAGGCTGGGCTCGACGTCATTCCTGCGCGCCCCGAACACAGCGAGCGGCGAAACGGCCGGCCTTCCTCCTCGACCGGGCGGCTGCGCTCGTGGCTGACCGCGAGGCCCGCTCCTCGTCGACCAACTGACGCTCCATGCCTGTTCCTGCTGCTTCTGCTTCTGCTCCTGGTTCATCTGCTGCCTCCGTCAGCGGGTGAGGCAGGTGACGGGTACTGCGGAGGAGCCGAGTACAGGTGGGGGACAGCGCTGATCGCGCGGAGCGCGATCGGGTGGCGATGTGCAGCAGGACTCCATTGAGGCTGGTGCGACGCCCGCTCCCATGGGCGAACCCGGTATTGGCAAGTCCAGCTTCGTCGAGGCCCTGGCCTACTTCATGGGCACGCAGGCCTTCACGCTGCCGTGCAACCAGCTCGCCGACCGCCCTGGACGACCGTGACCGAGTGGTGGCCCTGTGGCGCTCGCTCGGCATTGTCTGCATGCAGGTCGACGAGGGGAACTTCTGAAGTCGTGACTGTCCATCAATCAGGGGCCCGTGCTCCAGTCCCGCACCGTGCGGGGCTGGAGCACGGGCTCCTCCTTCTCCTGGGTGGCCCGCCTCTCGGAGATGGAGTGAGCCATCATTCGACACCCGTATCGACTCGGCGATGACCCTCGTATGTGAGTCGACAAGAAGTTGATCTCGACTGACTATACTGAAGGCATGACTCGCAACGACAACGCTCACGACAACAGCACTTCCGGTGCCGAGCTCCCGAAGTTCTCTGTCAATGTCGTCCCGACAGGCCAGCTCGGGCACGAGGAACTCGCCACGGTTCTGAACCTCTATCGCCGCGGCCAGATCACGCCGCTGATCTTCGGAGACGGCAACAAGCCCGAGGCCGCGATCATCCCCTTTGCCGCGTTCGTGCGCCTCATGAAGTACGACCACGCGGCCCATGTCCACGCTGAGGCTGATTTCCAGGCCGAGCTCTCCCATCGCATCCAGGAGTCCGACGCCTCCGGCGAGGCGGGCATGACCATCGAAGAGCTGGCCGAGAGCCTCGGCCCGCTCGGTCAGCAGTGGGCGGATGACCATCGTGCTGCCCAGCAGAAGAAGACCCATGAGTGAGCGTCGGCCTGCCATCCGCTTCCTGCCGACCGCCGGTCTCAAGCAGGACCTCCAGACTCTCCACGACGCTGCGATGACGCGACCTCAAGGACCGGAGGGCCGGCTCCTGCGCGTGGCTCTCAACCAGCTGAGCCGGATCCAGCAAGGCGCGCCGGGCACGCACCCGCTGGCGTACTTGCCCAGTTATCCCGACCTCTCCGATTGCGAGACCACATACGTCGGCGCGGATCCGAATGCAAAGCCCTCGCACCGGATCGTCTGGCGGGAGCACGCGCCCCAGCGCCCGGGCGAGCCCGTCACCCGCGAGGTCATCGCCCTGGGTGAACGCGCGAACGGGCAGGCCTACTACATGGCTGGTCAGCGTCTGGGCCGCCCTGTGGGCTTCACTCTCGCCGAGCTGGCCGCGCAGCGCGAGCCGATTGCGAGTCCCTCGCGACCCGGACGGCGCTTGATCGGCAGTTTCGACACGCCATCCATGAACGAGCCTGACCCCCAGTTCGAGTGACCTGTACCTAACCGTGGCCGGCGTGCTCATCGTCCCGGTCGGCGCGCTCGTGCTGATCTTCGTCATCGCCGACGGCTGAGCCTCGCGGCCGAACTTGTCTCATCCATAAAGAAAATCCCCGTGATGCCTGCAGG